>JASJGP010000173.1:0-2888 GCA_033791485.1 Desulfobacterales bacterium
ACATAAATTACCAGTGGGGTCAGGGCTTGGGTTGCAGGACGCCCATCAAATTATAAGTTTCTATTTTATCTGATATAAAGGGTTGGATTGCGGGACATCCTATATTCTCCTTGTCAGTCACAAAGTATGTGTTTTTAAATAACCTTTCAAATAGATAGAATGAAACCTGCTTTCAAGACACACTTATTTTGTAGTATTTGATAGTAGTATTTTAGTGTTTTCCTTCGACAATGCTCAGAATAGACCTTACATTTATCCGTCATAGCCCTGGGTGTCGACCGCCAATCATTCCGTATCCAGGTCAAAAAATTATCCTTGACATCCGGTCTTTATTTGGTACTATATACGAACCGGAGGTGATAAAAATGAATATTACAAGTGATATAAAGCCAGTTACTTACCTAAAATCAAAAGCCGCAGATTTATTAAATCAGATCAATGAAACCCATCGTCCTGTTATCATAACCCAAAATGGTGAACCCAGGGCTGTTCTCCAAGATCCTGAAAGCTATGAAAATATGCGTAATGCAATTGGTATGTTAAAGCTGATCTCCCAAGGTGAAATTGATGTGCGTAATGGCAGGGTAAAGTCCCATAAAGACGTGTTCAACGACATTGAAAATTCACTGAAAGAAAAATTTTAATGAATCAAAAACATAAAATATTTTGGACTAATGTTGCGGAAAATGATTTAAAGGAAATTATTGAATATATTTCTTTAGACAGTCCTTACAATGCTTTAAAAATACTAAAAAAGATCAAACAAACAGCCTCAGATCTCTATACCCTCCCTGAAAGAGGCCGCATCGTACCAGAGCTTCAAGAACAAGGCATATTACAATATAGGGAATTAATTATTCCACCATGGCGTCTTATATACAGAATATCTGGGCGAAAAACATACGTTTTATCGGTAATAGATTCTCGGCAGAATGTTGAAGATATCCTGTTAAAAAGAATGATGCATAAAAAGTAAAAAATGAGGATTGGGGATATCCTATATTCCCCTTGTCAGCCATAAAGTATGTGTTTTTAAATAAATAAACATTTCATAAAGATAGAATAAAACATGCTTTCAAGACACACTTATCCTGTAGTATTTGCTGGTAGTAATTCGGTATTTCTCTCCTTTTTACACTACGGTAAGCACAGAGTAAACTCACCCTGCCTCTAGGGTTCGGGTTGTAAATTAGGTTGCGGGTTGCGGGACGCCCCTAAAATTATAAGTTCCCTATCATACTAGCAGCGAATCTTATAATTTTAGGGGCGTCCCTCAGCCCTTATGAGTTCCTGCCTCGAAGAGGCGGAAAAGAAACGACATCGCACGATTTTGCTTGGAGTTTGGCAGAAGAACCTCCGGGCGATAATGTTCTACGAGAAATGGGGATTCACAAAAGCTGGAACAAAGGAGTTTATCTTGGGGAGCGATCTGCAGCACGACTATATTATGGCAAGGCCTGTATAGATGGTTGCCTTATCTTACTGCTGAAGCTCAAGCTAAAAGCCAAAGGCGAGTTATGTGGTCACAAGGGGATAAATATATATCGCCGAGGGACTGGAGAAAGCTGCATAAATGAAAACCAGCTTGGTTGATTGAGAAGAACAATGAGAAAAAGACGTTATTTACCTTCATTGCTTATGATAACCGGTATTATACTTTTCATCCTCAGAGCTATTGCAATGCCCTCAGCAATTGAAGACTCTCGTTTTATAGTCATTGCGTTTGATTTAGTGTGGGTGGGACTGATTGTAATTGGAATAGTTTTAAGTTTAAAAAAAAGGAAGCCTCTGTAAATCACGAAAGAATAAATTACCTTAGCTGTAATTCTTTCGCAGCGAATCAATAACTAATGTTAGGCAATCAGAAGGAGAACCAAATGAAAACTAATGTAGGAAAAACAGACCGAATCATAAGAGTAATTCTTGGAGCTGGAATTATTGCAGTGGGGGTCTATTTTCAATCATGGTGGGGGGCAATAGGTGTTATTCCACTTTTTACAGCTTCCATAGGTTGGTGTCCCGCTTATTTGCCTTTTGGTATCTCAAGCTGCAAGAAATAATCTTGCTAACAAGCAAATTAACTCGGACCGGTTTGAAAAGTTGTGATATTTATGATATCTGCAATCAAGGTCAACCTGTGGTACTCTCAATATATCAAAAGTTTGAAGGCTAAAAGCCGGACCACAATATATGGTATCTACCTTAGATGACATAACCTTTATCCATCTTTCACACAACAAACACGAATTGATCTGGATTTCTCTTAATGTTTCTTCCTACAACTAAAAATGAGTTGAATGCTCTTGGCTGGAAGTCCCCGGACGTCATACTGGTAACAGGAGACACCTATGTGGATTCGCCGTTTATCGGCGTTGCGGTCATTGGAAAGGTACTGAGAGATGCCGGTTACACGGTAGCTATAATAGCGCAGCCCGATATCAACAGTGGAAAAGATATCGGCCGGCTGGGGGAGCCGAATCTTTTCTGGGGAATTACTTCGGGATGCATGGACTCCATGATATCCAATTATACTGCGACGAATAAACGGCGAAAGCGAGATGATCTGACCGGCGGCGGTCTAAATATCAGACGTCCGGACATGGCGGTTATCGCATATACCAACCTTGTTCGCCGATATTTCAAAAAGACAAAACCGATTGTTATCGGCGGGATTGAAGCGAGCCTCAGACGCATCTCCCATTATCATTACGGGTCCGACAGTATACGGCGGTCCATTCTTTTTGACGCCAAGGCAGTTATTCTGTTCTATGTAATGGGTTAAAAAACGACTCTCGAACTGGCAGAAAACATCCGACGCCGTCGACCGGTTACGGATGTCCTCGGAATCTGCTATATTGCCGCGGAAAAAAAGGAAGGTTACATAGAAC
>JASJGP010000174.1:0-3519 GCA_033791485.1 Desulfobacterales bacterium
CCTTCCTTTGCTAAGGCCGTAAGGCACTTGAGTTGAAAGTCCGTCAGAAGGCCGACAAAGGTTTCGTATGACTTTTGTTCCCTGGAGAATATTAACTGAAGAGCCGCCTTCAATTTGTCCGATGAAACGGCATCTCCTTCCGGAGTGACTTCCCATAGGGCCTCACAGAGCTGTTGTATATCCCCTGTAATGTTATTGGCAATTTCAAACACTTGCATTAAGGTCTCTTTTAAAACTTTACGCCCTCCACTCTCGAACTTTATTACCAGGAATTCCGAAAATTCTTCATATGGCATCGGATCAACGGTGAGCGGGATAGCCGACTTAAAAAAAGCTGAATTTGGGGAAGTAAATATCTCGTCCATCTTATGCCTCATGCTCCCAACAAAGACATAAGCGATATTGTTGTGAAACTGTATCTTGCTCCTTAAAAGTGCAATGGCCTCATCGGCGTCGTTTATCTCTAATATATCCTGGAATGCATCAAAGACGACAACAAAATGCTTTTTCTTACTTATGGATTCGATTAAATCGAGTACCTCCTGGATTGAATCAGTCTTCAGCTCCACGGAGGCATCGAATGAAACGATAGGCATGGAGGTGACAGGATCTGTAGTAATGGTTGGTCTAAGATGAGACAGGGTCTTGATCATCCTGGTTACCCAACTCATTTTGTTTTCCAGGGTCACTATTGCCCGAAGCATCCTCTTTAAAAAGGCATCTACAGACTTAATACCAAGGAGATCCATGTATAAAAGATCGGTCCCCCTTAACCTCCTGACCGCTTCATAAACGAGAGATGACTTTCCGACACGCCTTTCACCGAAAACGGCTATGTTCTGGGATGCTGTGATATGATTGGGAATTTGCTTCAGTAAGTCTTCTCTACCACAGAAATCTTTTCCCAGAACAATTGACCCGTATTTAAATGGATTCATGATTTATCACCTTTGACTATTATGCGCCAAGCAACTATGTTTTAATCATAACCGCATATAACACATATGTTAAATAGTGGCAAGAAGAAAAACAAACTCAGGGGTTTCGGACAAGGAAAATGATTTGGAATCAGTGCCCAGGAAAAACAGATGATATGGCGCGTGAATAAAATATAAAAACTGCGGAAACCCTTCGGAACACTCTTTGATATATTGATATAGCGATGATAAGCCGCTATCTTATTATTTTTTTAAGAAATTATTGGGGTCAATACCAGCCTCTTTAAGGATCGCTCTTAGAGTACCTTCCGGCATATCACCGGAATGATTGGGAACTGTGGTGTATCGATCGGTTTGTTCATTATACCAGATTTCGTGACTTCCGGCTGCCTGGCGGTCAAATGCAAAACCAAATGCCTTAAGACGTTTTACGATTTTTCTGTAGCTAAAACCGGATAATCTGCCCATTTTATGCATTCACAATCAGCGGATAATTGAATGAATCATCGACTAAAGGCAAATCGATGATATCAGACCCAGACCTTTTAGCCTTTGCTTCCAAGAGCTTACGAGTTACATCACGAGCGATTTCTAATGCTTCTGCAACTGTCCGTCCTTGGGCCACCAATCCGGGCACATCATCTGAAGTGGCCAGGTAAATCCCATCCGGCAATTTTTTTATGTGAATATTAACAATTTTTTCCATAGCTCTTCCTTATTGGTTTATTACTCTTTCAAATTGATTCAATTTAAATACAATTAACACAGTTGGACTAATTTTACAACTTTTTTGATCTTATTGAGATAATACGACTTAAAAACCCTCGTGCAAGATATGCATAGCGAATGATAAGCAAAAAGCGGGTGAAAGATTTTCTTATTTTTTTATTCCCTTTTTGAACCGAGCATTTTGCATAAGACGGACAACAAGAAATATTTGGTCAGATAAGTCAAGTATGTTTTATGAAGAAATATCATAAAAGACAAAGTTGTTATGAGAATAATTGTCGTAAAAGGTACACATAAAAGCATAGCGCCTCCCCAATTCTCAATCATTTATGATTACTCATCGTTATAGAAATTATTCAAGGAATTGGCTTTACAGAGAAAGGGGGAGTTTCAGGACGATAAAATTTAAAACTAATGCAAAATAATCAACTTATAAAGAAGTGTCCCCTAAGCCACCATGGTCAGTGCCCGGTCGCCGTAAATCATTCAGTATTCGAGATAGCTCTTCGACCATATAAAGAGGAAGTGATATCAGCTTGAACGCAACGGGGCGGTTTCCATCCCTGGTGCGGATAATATGTTTAATATTCTGAACAGACGGAGGATTCAGGTCGAAACGGACTGCGGTTTCGGTTTTTTTGTAAAATACAAATTGCTGGAGGGATTTCAACGAACCGCTTTTTCCGGCTTTAACTTCAACAGGTATGATCAGATTCCCATGTGAAATCATATAATCCACCTCGGCATTGGCAGATCTTGCTTCGCGAAGCCAATAAGTAAGCCGAGGAGCTTCGTTAGGATTCATCAAGTGCTGGCCGATAAACTGTTCAGCCAGTCCGCCTTCATTGACCAGATTACGGTCATCTGTGGATTCAAGAAAAATCCAGTCGTTACCGCAGATATTATTGGCGATGCCGATATCCATGAACAGCAATTTGTAGGCATTAGGATTGATAGAGGTGTAAAGTGGGGTATCGGTGCAATGGCTGTGAAAAACCTGATGACAAACCCGTGCATTGGCAAGCAACTCGATTACATTTTTTATACGTTTGGATGATTCTTCACGCACTATATTGCTGTATTTCACTTTTTTACCTAATCCCCTGGGAATATAACGAAACACCTGTTGTAAAAGAACCAAATCTTTTTGCCTGGCGTATTTGGCAAAATCGTCCTGATAGGTATCGGCAATGGAGCGATGAACGGCTGTGACCTCCGTCAGGGAGCCTTCATCGATAAATATCTGTACTGCTTCCGGCATGCCTCCCACGAAAAGGTATTCCCGCTGGCGATTGAGCAGTTTTTTATGGGCGGCCATTGGCATATCCTGTCCAAGACGAAAGTCGGATAGATATTGTACAAGTTCGGGCGAAAGGGCGGCAAGGAACTCTTTAAAGGTTAACGGGCCGAGATGATAATAGGTGATTCGTCCAACGGGCATGGAAAAATGATGGTCAGCCAGGGTGAATTCAAGCAAGGATCCGGCGCTAATCACAGGAATGTGCGGCCTTTCTTCGTAAAAATAGCGCAGGGCCTGAATAGCATGGGGCGTGGCCTGGATTTCATCTAAAAACAAAACAGTATTGTCTGATTCAACCTTACGTCCGGCCACTGCCTCCAGTTCTTTAATGATTCGATCAATATCAAGGGTTTCAAAAATCGAATCCAGATAAAGATGCCGTTCGAGATTTATTTCAGATAAAGCCAGAGTATTATTTGCCGCAAACTGCTGAACCAGCGTAGATTTACCTACTTGCCTGGCACCCCGCAGAACCAGCGGTTTGCGCCGCTTAGATCGATACCACTTATTTAGATGATATTCTGCATTACGTTTAAGCATTAAAGACACCCA
>JASJGP010000175.1:0-11568 GCA_033791485.1 Desulfobacterales bacterium
CGCCTTCCAAAGTCTTGTACGGCGGACAGGTGGGTGAAAGAGATTAATTTTTTATTTTGTTCTATAAGGTGATAGATGTAAATAGATTATAGCCATTGAATTTAACCGATTACTTTAGTTTTTAAACACTTTGTATAAATGGATTTTACAGATTACTTTTTACATAACTTTGTGCGAGGGCAACAGCGTTTGCAATATCCGTGGATTGCGGTAGGGTTGCTTCGATCTGAGATAAATATTTTCGATTTTTAACAGCCTTAAATGAAGGAGCAAAATTAAGATCAAATACCCAGCTTATCTGCAAAAGCTTAAAGTCATTTAAAGTTTTCAGATCCTCCATACGAGCTATTTTTTTGTTCATTACTGATTTAAGGATCTTGTCGGACCAGATCGGATCATCAGGAAGATTTAACTCTATGGCAGAACTCTGGAAATGATCACGCTCATGATAGTAATCTATAACGACTTTCCAGATATCGAGTTTGTCTGCATCCCGTAAAAGGCGCATATAAAAAAGCTCTTTTTCATCTTTGGCATCCGGAAGTGCTGCAACATTGTGATATGCTATTGCTTTAGTGATAAGACGCTTTTCGTCTGCTGTATTTTCAGAGAGAACTCCATGGGTGGCCATTTGCCTTAAGCTGAGTTTGGCATGGTTTTCAGAGGCGATATCGCTGAAGGTACCGTACTTTGCATATTGCTCAAAACGTCCGATATCATGAAATAAAGCCATGGTTTCTGCTAGTATAAGCTCATCATCCGACAAATTCATAGCCTTGCCGATCATAATAATGTTTTCGCATACACGCTTTGTATGATTTTTTTTCAGTCGGAAAGGGTAGTTATATCCTGAATCATCGGTATAGTATCCGGATACGTATTCGTCAAACCAGGTTTTCAGGCGCTTGAGGTCTTCTTGGATCATAAATATTTTTTTTCTATAAAGTCAGCCAGTTCTTTTATCTCTTCCAGGCCGAAGATTGGAACGGAAAGGTTTTGCTTAGTATTTGTAACAAAAGCGATGAGATTGCTGTCACCCGGACAAAGGGGCTTTCTGTGTTTTTCAGCCCGGAAAACCTCTATTTTGGGTTTGTTCTCCTTTTTAAAACCTTCGGTAATAACAATATTCATGTCCGGGAAATACTTTTCAAGATCGTCTAAAGTCTCATGGCGGTCATCCTTAACCATTGCAATTTGGCCGGCAGAAGCAACAACAACCGTATCAGCACCGGCCTGCTTGTGCCGCCAGCTGTCCTTTCCCTTTTTATCGATGTCAAACCCTTCGGATGCGTGTTTTATGGTACCTATTTTGTACGCTCTTTTTTTAAGTTCAGCGACCAGTTTTTCTAAAAGGGTTGTTTTTCCTGATCCGGATTTGCCTACAATTGATATAATTTGTGGCATGTCAATTTCCTGTTTGATAGCTTTGTAGAAACTCCAACTTTGGTATTATGCTGCATCCTTCGTTACCGCGACGTACTATTTGTACATTTCGTTCTTCAGGATTGGCACACTTGAATTTTAAGCTTTTACAAAGCCGAGTAATTTCGACTTTTTACAAATTAATTATGTTTTATCCTGGCTAAATAGTTTTAATTCTTTCGGTCGGAAACTAAGCCGCAAAACAAATATTGTCAAGCCCAATAAAATATTATAAACATTCATTAGACACAAGTCAGGAGCCTAAAATGATTCCTATTTCAATAGACGATACCTTTAAATTTTCATGCTCAGCAGAAGTTCCATGTTTCAATGAATGCTGCCGGGATTTAAACCAGTTTCTAACTCCATACGATATACTTTGCCTTAAAAATTACCTTGGTATGACCAGTGGTGCATTTCTTGAGCGCTACACCACTCAACACACAGGCCCTGAAACCGGACTCCCTGTCATTTCATTAAAACCGGATGATGCTTTAAAATTAAAATGCCCTTTTGTTACGGAGTCAGGATGCAGTGTATATAATGCCCGGCCATCATCCTGCCGGATGTACCCGCTTGCCCGTGCCGTGTCCCGTTCCCGGGAAACAGGTAAGATGACTGAATACTTTGCTTTGATAAAAGAATCCCATTGCCGTGGTTTTGAGCAGGAAACAACCCAGACGGTCAGGCAGTGGATTGAGAATCAGAAAATAGACGGGTATAATGAGATGAATGATTTGCTCATGGAAATTATCAGCCTGAAAAATCATACCAGCCCAGGCCCGCTGGATATGAAATCAAGTCACTTTTTTCACATTGCCCTTTATGACCTCGATCGATTCCGACCCCATATATTTGAAAAAGGATTGTTGGATAATTTTCACCTCGATTCTGCTATACTGGAAGCTGTAAAAAATGACGATGTAGAGCTGTTAAAGCTTGGACATAGATGGATCAAGCAAATACTTTTTACGGACACATAAAAAACGATTTTTGGAGCAGGTGACTTATGGACTCATTAGTCGGCAGCAAGCAACAGGCATCCAGCATCCAGGGAAAAGTCGCTCTGGTACTCGGAGCTATTAAAGGTGTTGGAAAAGGAATCGGGCTTGCCCTTGCAAATGAGGGTGTAAAGGTTGCGCTTACCTATTTTGACTGGGAAGAAAGCCTTGATGAGATGAAGAAGGATTTTGCCCAAACCGGCACAGAGCATCTTGTTGTTAGAGCAAATCTTCTGAAAACCTCTAAAATTCAAGCACTTATTCAAAACGTTATAGACCATTTCGGACGCCTTGATATTCTCATCAACAATATCGAACGCGGGGGTTGGCCTGTTGTCCACGGGCCTTACGTTAAAGAGCAGTGGGACCTTGAAATGGAAACCACCCTTCGCGCAAAAAGATGGGTTTTTGCTGCTGCCCTGCCTTTACTCAAAAAATCTGGAAACGGCGTTGTAATAAACTTTTCCTCTATTGCCGGAATTACAGGTAGGTCCGGTCCTGCCGGCTATATTTTTAATGAAGGATATTCTGCTGCAAACCGGGGGATATCTCTTTTAACCGAGACATGGGCCAGACTGGGGGCACCGGAGATCAGGGTAAATGAGATTATGCTCGGTATTGTTGAAACCAGGCACGGGGAAAAAACCCGAGGCTGGGAGCTTCTCACCGAAGAACAGAAACAGGCCATAATCGACCATACCTTGCTTCAACGAACCGGAACCATTGAGGATGTTGTTAAAATCGTACTTTATATTATCAAAGATGCCCCATTTATGACCGGATGTGTGCTAAGGCTTGATGGAGGCTATGTTTTGGGTGGCGAAAAGGTGGTACCCATGCCAAAAGGTGTGGAGGATATATAATGGTAACTATTCAGGTGGGTAGACCGAAGGTTGAAGCCTGTTAGATCACTTCAGCCTTCAACCTAAATACCTGAGTAGTTACATATAATGTTTACCTTGGCATTATATTCTTAGTTCGGATTTCCCAGATAAATAATTTCACCCACTCAAAACCGAATTTCATAAGCTGTGTATCATCTGCTTTAAATTTTTTGAGAAGGGCAGATTTAACCTTGTAGCGGTTTAAAAAGCTGCTATTGAACACAAAATCGCGGAACCTGTCGATATTGTACGTGGCCATAAAAGCCATCTTGCCCTTTGGCCCGTCGGGTCCTTCACTGCCCCATGGATCAGCCTGAAACAGACGCTTTACTTCGGCCCATCTGCCGGTCATCTTATTATGCAAAACAGCATCCTGATCATCTTTCCATGTTTGACTTGTCCATTCCTTTTTTTCATGCTGCCCCATGCAAAAATCAGGCGGCCTAAAAGAATAAACAGCTTTCGCTTTTTTGGTTTCAGCATCATAAAGTACTCCCTGTTCCACCGGAAACATGCGGCAGGCGTCCGGGCGATCAGGATATACAGCGCAGCCCGATTCTGTTAGAAAAGGACATGTTTTCTCATCATCTTCTGACATTTGTAACAGGACTTCCGGGAAAAAACTGGTTTCGCGCAGCACAACATCGACATATTTGTCTAAAAACTCATCGGAAGAAATGCCCAGCCGGTTTTTCAACCGGACCACATCGTAAGGATACAAAAAAAGGTTAAGGTTTCGACAGCACAGATTAAAGCAGTCGAGCTTTGAATGACATTGAAATTGAAACGTGTCACCATCTTCAAGCTTTTTACCTGGGAACTCGTTCAGTTTATCTATATCTACATATTTCATAATTAAATTTTGATGGCGTCGTAAAAAGTTCCATCTACTTCGTTGCAGCGGTTTTTCAGACACTCGGCATACTACATGTATTGCCTCGTCCCTGAATAACCGCTGCGCCTTTTTATCCCGCTGATTTTTAGCGGGGGTATATGGAATTTTCTACTTAGCACCCCAAGGGCATTTCCTGCGGGCACCATCGGTGATACTTTTGACGAGTCCATCAAGCATTGAGGATCCCATAATTTTATTTTAGATAGAAAGTATATCCCACGTTACAAAAGGTGTCTTTTCCCTAAATTTCCGGTTCTTAATTTTCTGGTTTGACACTGTAAATTTATACAGCTAAAGTAGCAGTTAAAACCATTGGGGTCAACTATCATCAACTGTACTGCCAGGATAAACACATTTGGAAAAAAAATAGAATAAATCATTTTAAAAGGAGGATTTTTATTATGGCACATAAAGCAATTAAAACAGACCAGGCACCAGGAGCTGTCGGACCTTATTCACAGGGGCTCGCTGCAGGCCCCTGGCTTTTTGTTAGCGGACAGCTCGGGCTGGACCCTAAAACAGGAGAGTTTGCAGGTCCGGATCTTGCTTCCCAGGCACACCAGGCCATGGAGAATCTGAAACAAATTGTGCTGGCTGCAGGGTATGATCTTAACCAGGTCGTTGCTGTGGATGTCTTTCTCACGGATATGGGAGGTTTCGTCGAATTTAACGGCATCTATGAAAAGTATTTTTCCGAGCACCGTCCAGCACGAGCTGCGATTGAAGTCAGTGCCCTTCCAAAAGGGGGACTGGTGGAGGTAAAATGTATTGCCTGTAATGACGTGACTTAATGATTTTCATAGAAAGCATTCAATGGCAAACGGCCTAATTCGGGTTAGGAGATTATATGAAAAAAACACCAGTGGTGGCTGTAGTCGGTACTTTTGATTCAAAGGGAGAAGAACATTTTTTTCTTAGAGATCGTATTGAGAAGTCAGGTCTTCGTGTCTTAACCGTTAACGTCGGAACAAAAGAACCGGTACGATCTGCCGTATCCTATGACCTGTATGCGATTATGAAAAAAAAGGGAACTCTGGATGCCAATAACAGGGATAAAGCCATTCATGCCATGATTCTGGAAGGGAAACGCCTCATTAAGCAGCTTTACAATGATGGTGAAATTTGCGGTATCATATCTGCCGGAGGCGGCTCCGGAACGCATTTGTGCTCCAGCATTATGCACGAGCTTCCGCTTGGGGTTCCCAAAGTTATGGTATCCACCGTTGCGTCTCGAGACATGCGTCATACGGTCGGCACAAAAGATATGACCATGATTCATAGCGTGGTGGACCTGCTCGGTATCAACGGAATATCCGGCATCCTCCTGGATAAGGCGGCGGCGGCCATCTGCGGCATGGTTCAAAGTCAATGGCAGCCGGAAAAGGGAAAAAAGAGAATCGCCCTTTCTTTTTTTGGCTTCATCACCAAGTCAGCAGAAGCGGTGAAGGAGGCGCTGGAGACCATGGACTACGAGGTAATTCCCTTTCATGCCAATGGTACCGGTGGAATGGCCATGGAGGCACTGGCGCAAGAAGGGTATTTTCATGGAATGATCGACCTGGCGACCCATGAACTTGCCGATGCCTTGATGGACGGCTACTGCGGCGGTATCGGGCAGGAGCGTTTCGAGCCGGTTCCTGGGAAAAGCATACCCCGGGTGGTCATACCGGGAGGCCTGGATTGTGCCGTACTTGAGTTCACGCGCGAAAATATTCCAGAGGGATACAGCGATCGAAAAATATTCTTTTATGACTTTCGGTCCGCTATCCGGCTTACACGGGAAGAGAGCCGGATATTAGCAAAGCAGCTTTCCGAAAAACTGAATAAAGATGTATCCAACATTCAGGTTCTTGTGCCAATGCAGGGATGGTCCGCGGCTGACATAAAAGGCGGCCCGCTTTATGATCCTGAGACAAACACATATCTTATCGGCATTCTTAAAGACAACCTGGACAGCCGCATTCCTCTTGAAGAAGTTGATATGCATATCAATGATCCTGCCTTTGCCCGATTGGCGGCAAATGCGATGGATCAAATGATTCAAAAGGAAGGATAAGAATCCTATGTTTATGAAACCAGACTGTATCCCCTGTATTCTCAATATGTCTCTTGGTTATCTTCGAAAGCTTTCTCTCAGCGAAACGCGTGTGGCAGATATCTATATGGAAATTCTCAATATGCCGCCTCTCAAGGGGCAGATGTGGAATATTACGGGCCCGGAGGTCATCGAGCCGATCATGGACAGAATCATGAAGGCCACCGACAATGCTGACCCTCTTTCTTTTGAAAAAGAAAAGCAGAATGAGTTGATGATGGGGTTATATCCTAAATTGAAGCACATTGTTGATGTGTCGGAAAATCCCCTGCAAACGGCAGCACACATCGCGATTCTTGGTAACGCCATGGACATCATGCTGCTGAACGGAACCGCAGACGTTCAAAAAGTCATTTCAGATCAGCTTGCTCATCCCCTGCCTCAAGATACATTTAAGGTCTTTGAAGATAAGTTGGCGATGAGCAGTTATGTACTCTATTTTGGCGATAATGCCGGTGAAATCGTTTTGGACAAGTTGTTTATTGAAACCCTTAAAGAGAAGTATGAACCGGATATTGTCTATGTTGTCAGAGGCATTCCAGCCTTGAACGACGCCACCTTGAAAGATGCGATGTCAGTGGGAATGGAAACACTGGTTAGGGTCATGGAAAACGGAATTGATGGTCCGCTTCCAGGCACCCGGCTGAGTCGATGCTCCGGAGAAATAAACGACCTTTATCAAAAGGCGGATCTGATCATATCCAAGGGCGGAGGCAATTTTGACACCCTGGAGGAGGAACAAAAGGTCCTAAAGAAGGACATGACCTATATGCTGTTATCCAAGTGCCATCCATATCATGAACGGTTCGGTGTAAAAATACATCGACCCATACTGGTAAACAGTTTCGGTCCAAAATAAGAATATTGAATGTCTAGCCAAGAATGGCTCGCTCAGTCACTCCGTGGGCTAACCCTCCAGCGGTATGATGAAAGAAAATGTGGATCCTTTGCAGTTTCCCTCACTTTCTACCCAGAGTTTCCCGCCGTGAAGCGATACAAGGCTTTTGCTCAATGACAGGCCCAGGCCCGTTCCAGGAAACCGTCGGCTCGCCCAATTCTCCACTTGGTCAAAAGGGTTGAATATATGTTCCTAATATTCAGACCTTATCCCAATTTCTGTATCAGAAACGGAAATTTGTAAGCACTTCTTGAATTCCTTCTTATGAGCATACTTTCCTTTAACCAGGACATTTAAAACTTGTAAACTTTCGGGGTCATACAGATAGCCGTAAAACTAACACATATAGCGGTCTATCACAAAATCCTCTTGGTCGAAACGAACGCACATTTAAGTAGTTTACCCTGTTATTGGGGTGCAATTAATTAGTGAACTTTTGACCAATAGCCTTTCCATAATCCTGGCAAGCGCTCGTACCATCTGTTGTGTCAATAACGGCATCTTTCAAGCTTAGTGGACCGAGATCAACCATGTCCATTTTAAACACATACTGCATTGTATCAAAGACCATGGGCGCTGATTCCCCGCTGTGTGTATAGGAGCCGAACGCACCACCCATCTTACCGATGAGGTTCAGTTTTTCTGCCACAAAAAGAAAAGTCTTCATACCGGCGGTCAAATCTCTATGATAGGTGGGACAGCCGAACACATATCCGTCATATCCTTCCAAAGCTTTCTCATTTTCTATTTCGGTGGTCTTTTTAACCTCAGCTTCATTTCCACTGAATCGAATCCCCTCGGCAATATACTCTGCCATCTTTTGGGTGTTCCCGGTTCTGCTTACGTATGCAACTAATACTTTTTTCATAACTTAACCTCCAGAATTTTTTAGTTCCCCGAAATTCCCGTTCCACGCGCACTCGTTGCAATAACAATGCGTCTTTTCACGGAGTTCGGGCACATCGGATTCATTAACTTCGGAATGATAATTGACCTCACCTTTTTCCAGGTCAAATTCATAGGTTTCATATTCATCGTCCGGATTTTTCAAATAGAAAGACTGACAACCACATAATGGACATTTCATCTCGTTTTTCTCCGTGTTCCGGTAAATACCAGTTACTCAACTTTGAAAAAGGCTTTTGCCTTGGCTTTGCAGACCGGACACTCATCCGGAGGTTCGTTTTCACATGTATAACCACACACGGAGCATACATAATAACATTCAACGTCTTGGGGGTTATCCAGGCTGTCCAGAGTTGTTTGATAAAGATTTGCATGGACTTCTTCAACCGCATTGGCGTATGTAAACGACCTCTCTGCTTTTTTGTTGCCTTCTTCTTTTGCTGTTTGAATCATGGCAGGGTACATCTCTTTGAATTCATGGGTTTCACCGGCAATGGCTTCTTTGAGGTTTTCAGCAGTGCTCTTTATCCCCCCGAGCGACCGGAGATGGGCATGGGCATGCACTGTTTCAGCCTCGGCGGCGGCCCTGAACAGTTTTGCAGCCTGAGATTTGCCTTCCTTGTCCGCTTGCTTTGCAAAGGCAAGGTATCTTCGGTTGGCCTGGGACTCGCCTGCAAATGCATCTAAAAGATTTTGTTCTGTCTTACTCACTATTATTCTCCTTTGCTTTAATTTAAAATAGTAGCTTTGGGTTTTGTAATGATATAATGATAGGGTTCCCTTTTTGCAACGGTCTCCATAAAAGAAAGTGGGATTAAGATACCGTGTAGCTGCTTTTTTGTCAATTCTAATCGCGAAGCAATGGAGAGCCTATTGTTTTAGTAGTCTAAGCGATCGGTTTTTCTTTTTTTAGGATTGTTTTTTAATCGCTTTAGCCTCCGGATTTTTTTCCGGCGATCAGGGGTGTGAGTTCCTTTGGGAGGAGTATATTCTTGGGACCGCCTATTATATATTTGCATTTTTGGGTCGGAAGTTTCATTAAATTTCTTCCCAAGATATTCCCTGGCCGCTTCTTTATGCCGTTCAATTAGATAGTTGATTCGGACCTCTATCTTTTGGCATACTTCACAGAGCTCATCTTCCTCTTTGAGGAGCGGGGCAGTGCAAAGCTTACAAAATGCTTCATTCATTTCTATCCTCCTTCCATGCTTTTTGAATCCAATATGGTGATTTAAGAAGACTGCAGTTAGACCTGTATCAACGTTGAGATTCAGACAGGATACATTGTATCATTTAGCATCCAATATAATCTTTGGTAAATCTTTTAGCCAGGGATTGAAAGACTTGATCGACACGCTTCATTAGATCATCCATCTAAGGACTTGCGTAAAAAAAATCACATTTCGGGCGCCGATGCATTCCGCCTGGCTGCGTTGCGAAAACTCTGAATATGCTTGATATTCATGTTTTTTTGCGCCTTGCCATCCGGGCGCGTCAACATCTGAAAGAGCGAACTTATATTTACGCAAACCCTATGGTTGCCTTTTTCTGAGCTTCTTAGAATATCGTTAATGAAATATATTATGCCGGCATGTTATTGAGAAATATTGCGAATTACCATCAGCCTGATTTCAGTCATATCCTCCATGGCAAAGCGTATACCCTCACGTCCCATGCCGCTGTCTTTTACTCCACCGTAGGGCATTTGATCCGCTCTCCAGGACGGTACGTCACCGATTATTACTCCCCCCACATCCAGTTTATCCCATGCTGCATAAGCCTTATATATATCGCGTGTAAAAATGCCTGCCTGAAGTCCGAAATCACTGTCATTTACCTGTTCAAGTGCCTGATTAAAATCTTTAAATCCAGAAAGTACGGCCACAGGACCAAACGCTTCTTTTTTGCATATATCCTCACCTTCCGGAACGTTTTCAAGAAGTGTGGCCTCCAGCATGGCGCCTTCCCGCTTTCCTCCGCACAACAGCGTCGCGTCACTTTTCAGGGCACTGTTGATCCAGCTTTCAAGCCTCACAGCTTCTTTTTCTGAAATCATGGGGCCGATAAAAACATCTTTCTTTTTAGGATCACCCATTTTCAAATCCAGGGTTGCCTTCACCAATCCGGATTTAAATTCATCATAAACCTTTTCATGTATAAGAATCCGCTGCACACCGATACAACTTTGCCCGGACTGGTAAAAGGCTCCGAATACAATACGTGAAATTGCATCATCAAGGTCGGTATCTTCATCAACAATGCAAGCGGCATTCCCCCCCAATTCCAGGACAACCTTTTTCTTTCCGGCCCTGGCCTTAAGCTTCCACCCCACAGCAGGGGAGCCGGTAAAAGAAAGAAGTTTCAGCCTTGGATCTTCAACAAAAAGTCTTGCACTGTCCCGGTCGCAGGGTAGTATGGAAAAAGCTCCTTTTGGAAGATCTGTTTCGCTCAATGCTTCACCGATAATCAAAGCGCCCACGGGGGTCAGGCTTGCCGGTTTCAATACAAAAGGGCAGCCTGCAGCCACTGCAGGAGCAATTTTATGAGCCGCCAGATTCAAAGGGAAATTAAACGGAGAAATAAAGGAACAAGGGCCTATGGGCACCCGTTTCCAGGTGGACACATATCCTTCCCCCCTGGGGCTCCGATCCAGCGGAACATATTCCCCGGTCATGCGCACACTCTCTTCTGCTGCAATTTTAAACGTTTCGATCAGTCTTGTTACTTCACCCCTGCTGTCATTAATAGGTTTTCCTGCTTCAACACAAAGAGCCAGGGCCAGTTCTTCAAATCGTTCGGTAAAGCGATCCACGCAATGATACAACACTTCCTGTCGTTTATAGGCCGGTATCGCTCTCATCGCTTCAACAGATTTGTGAGCAGCTTCTATAGCCATGTCAATAGTATGTTCATCTGCAACTGCCACGCGAGTCGCGATCTTACCGGTATACTTGTCAATTACCTTAAGGTCTGCGTTCGGCATTTTTGGCCTGTTTGCCAGATAAAACGGATATCTTTCTTTAAGCATAATGTCACCCCTTGATGGCGTCGTAGAAAGTCCCATCTACTGCGCCTTGTATATGAAACTTTCTACTTAGGCATCGGTTATACTTTTTACGAGTTAATCATCCCTTCTCTTAAGAAATTTACAAACTCAAAAGGCAACTTGAGACAGCGGGCGATTAAATTTAAAATGGCTGACTGTTTGAGCGTATTAGTGAACGTTAAGAAAGAACGACAACTTAAATAACATTTTCTATGAGTCGGACAATGTAAGCGTGGCTCGCTTTTTATGAAAGGATGGCTCTAAGTTCTTTCTTTACGATCACTTATGTGCGAGTTTCAGCCGTTCTTAAATATAATTGTCCACTGCCTCAAGTTCACCTCATAATGAGTTTGTAAATTTCTGATTCTTACAAAACACAAGTTTTCTGCTTCAGTTCTTCAAAAAAAACCTTTTCATTTTC
>JASJGP010000176.1:0-3533 GCA_033791485.1 Desulfobacterales bacterium
ATTTTAACCTCATTAGGATTTTTATCAAAGTTGGTATTAATGAAATCCTCCTCGACCCCCACATTCGGCGCGCTCATGTCGAGCTGATTTATTAAAGGGGGAAGTTCCGGCTCTCCCCTTTTCCTCTTTCAGGCCTCGGGCGTATTCCATTGCGGATACTGATTAAAATCGCTTCCGCATGGTTTCCTTTAGCATACGATCTAAAAATGAACAGTGCCGATAATTAATTGTTTTGTAAAGAAAATAATTAAATGTTTCTAAAAACTTGCCGATAGTAAGACTATAATAATTGACCGGGACAAATACCGGATTAACTGAGCCACCGTTTCCGAATTATTGATTGTGATACTCTTTTATTAAAGGTCCTGAAAAAAATGGAAAATAAGATCTTGATAGTAGAAGACGATGCGGTTATCGCCCAATTGTTGTATCAATTTCTCACCAGATCGGGGTTTCAGGCGATTACGAGCCCCAGTGCCGAAGAAGCCGAGGAAATTTTAAAAAATGAAAAAATAAATATAATTATAACCGATATAAAGTTGCCCGGTATAGATGGAATAACATTTACCAAAAATGTCAAAAAGCAATACAATCTCGATGTTATCATAACTACCGGGTACAGCTCTGAATATTTTTATGAAGATGCCATCAACAACGGCGCTAGTGATTTGATTTTCAAACCGATTCGATTAAATGAACTTATGTTAAGAATTAACCGCGTCATGAGAGAGCGATCGCTCATCAACGAGCGCGACAGAATGATAGAGAGTTTAAGGAAACTATCAATCAGGGACTCATTGACCGAGCTATACAATTCGAGACATTTTTATGCGCAACTTGAAAAAGAAATAACAAGATCGGACCGCTATTTACATCCCCTATCCCTGATATTTATTGATATCGATTATTTCAAAACAATTAATGACTCTTATGGCCATATGGTCGGAGATAAGGCCTTACTTTTAATTGCCAAGAAAATGAAAATGTCTCTCAGATCACTTGACACGGCCTATCGATTCGCCGGCGATGAATTTACCATAATTTTGCCGGAAACATCCTCTGAGAAAGCGAAGGTTGTGGCTGAAAGAATCAGATCTGCAATGAAACATGAGAGCCTGGTGATCTTTGATAAAGAAATACCGAATATTACGCTTAGCATCGGTGTTGCTGAATATATAAGAAACGAAGAAATGGAACACTTTGTACATCGTGCAGATGTGACCATGTACGAAGCTAAAAAAGGAGGTAGGGATAATATAGCAATATCGTCAAAATTAGCTGTTTTATCAAACGATTTCAAGGTCGAATCCGCTGCTCCCACTATTTAGGCGCATTCTCTGATATTCATTCTAAAGCGAATATATATTTTCACTTCTGATCCAAATTGCGGATAATATTTACATGAATTTAACCGTTACATTTCGACGCAGCAAGCTGGCACGTCATATTCTTATGTTGTTCTTTATCTGCGCACTGCTGCCGCTGTTGTCCCTGTCATTTTTTTCCTACTTTAAGGTAACTCAAAATCTTACCGAGCAGGTTTTTGCCATGCTTCAGCAAAATACCAAATCGGTGAGTATGTCGATCTATGAGCGGTTGTTGTTGCTTGAGACGGAGATGCGATTTTTGGCCGATCATTTATTTGATAGTGGATCGGGACAAATCATTAAGCGAATTAAAGAACCCTATCAACCCAATATAAAACATTTCAAAGCGTTGGGTCTGATAAACAATCAAGGCATTCAACATCAAATATCAGGCATTATTGATAATCCTCCGCCACTCGAATTAGATCGGAACCCACCATTTAATTATAATAAGCCTGGAATTCTGATTCAAGATAGTGCAAAGGGGCAGCCGTCTGTCTTTATGATGGTCGGGTTGGAACAAACCGAATTTGGTAATGATTTTCTTATCGCAGAAATTAATCCCGATTATTTATGGGGCATCGGGGAAGCGAACTCATTGCCCCCCATGACGGAGATCTGTGTTCTCGATTCTTCCGGAAAAATATTGATCACAACAATTGCACAACCCCGAGGCATTTTAACTATTATAGGCCACCTTAAAGACAATTCAGTTTGGGGTGAATTCAAATGGAACCACGCCGGCAATCAGTATCTGGCAGGCAGCCGGGAGCTGTTTCTTCACTCCCGATTTCAGGTGCCGGGCTGGATGGTGGTCTTGAGCCAATCCAAAGCCGATGCCCTGTCGTCGGTAATGGAATTTAAAATCATTTTCCCCCTGGTTCTATTGTTGTCCATATTAATGGTACTCCTGCTCAGTACCAACTATATCCGAAAAAGCCTGACGCCGCTGGAGAAACTGAAAAATGGGACCCGGCTGATTGCCGATGGTAAGTTTAAAAGCCGGATTGATATTAATAGCGGCGATGAGTTCGAAGAGCTGGCCACGGCTTTTAATAAAATGTCTGAAAGGCTAAACCACCAGTTTAAGGAGCTTAGCATGCTGGCCAAAATCGGAAGAATCATGGCCAATATCCTGAGCAAAGACAAACTAATTCAGGTGGCCAGCAATGCCATGGGAAATTACCTCGATTTTGATCGGGGAATGATATTGATGGTTAATGGGCACAATAACAGGCTTTATTATGCCGCAGGATTTGGCTACAGCGCTGAAGAAATCCGTCAATTTCAAAATTACGAATTAGAAGCTTTCGATAATCAGTCCAATGACCCGATCAGCTCAGCATTTATAGAACAGAAACCCATTTCCCTAACGAGCACTGCAGGCACCGAAGCAGATCATTCAGAAGACCTGAATCTATTTCTCAAATCAACTGGATCTCAATATATCATTTGTATTCCAATTGTTTATGAGAGGCAATCGTTGGGGGTACTGGTTCTCGAGAGAGCAAACCCAAAAGAATCAAATAGATCCGGCGATGAGAAGCTTTTAACCGGGGTTGCCTCCCAACTGGCCGTCAGTATCACCAACATAACATCCTATAACAAACTGATGGAAAGCGAGGCGCGCTTCAGAAAATCGTTTGATTACGCTGCATCCGGCATTGCACTCCTTGATCTAAATGGATATTTTATGGATATTAATGAATTTTTCCTCAATATGCTTGGCTATTCGGAGCATGAACTTTTCGGAAATACTATATTTAAAATATGCCATCCCGAGGACTCTGAAGTAGTATCAGATTCCCTACAACGCTTGATAAAAGGTGAAATCGAATTTGCCTCCTATGAACAACGATTTTTACACAGGGATGGGCATATCTGCTGGTCCCAGGTAAGTACATCGGTGCTGCACGACAGCGAAAGCAGTCCGCTGCATTTCATTTCTCTTTATCAGGACTTGACTGATAAAAAAATGACTGAAAAAGAAAATGTAAAGCTTGAAGCCCGTTTACAACAGGCCCAGAAATTGGAAGCCATTGGCACCCTGGCAGGCGGTATTGCGCACGATTTTAACAACATCCTTTCCGGGATTATGGGATACGCACAGTTAGGCATGATGGAAAACGATCGGGACAGCGATACTTACAGATGGCTCCAGGGTGT
>JASJGP010000177.1:0-3367 GCA_033791485.1 Desulfobacterales bacterium
GAAACAGAGAAGGTCTTGAATGGTTTAATTCGAGCGTTGCGAGATGATTGATATATTTCAACCTTCAGCCTTCTACCTTTCACCTTCCACCTAAACACCTAAAAAAGGAGGTAAATAGTGCCAAAAAAAACTCATGGGATAGAAGACTTAACGATGTTTGCGATGGATGTGATTAAAAGTTTGGGAGAAAAAGCGCTTTCTTATTATGGCAGAGGTAAGCCTCATATTAAATTCGATGAGAACCTTGTCACAGAGGCCGAAATTAACCTGACCAAGTTTTTTTCCGATCAGCTCCATTCTCATTTCCCGGAGCATCTTGTGTTCAAGGATAACCTGGAGCTTACAGATTACTCCCATGAGGGAAACAGGTATTTATGGATTTTTGACCCTATAGATGGTGTTGCCAACTTTCAGGCGGGAATTCCCATATGGGGGATGTCTCTGGCACTTATTGAAAATTTCTGGCCCGTTTTCGGTGCATTCTATATGCCTGCAACCGGTGATCTTTTTCATGCTCAGGCTGGCAAAGAGGCTTTTCGGGGAAGCGAGAAGATACGTATTTCAAGTTCGGAGGCTTTCAATGACGAAAGCCTTCTTTTAACCTACTCAAGATTTCACAATCATTACAGCTCTACTTTTCCAGGCAAAATCAGGGCATTAGGGTGCACCAGCGCTCATATTTGCTATATTGCCATGGGTCGTGCCGATGCTGCTGTTATTTCCAATGAGTCCTTTCAGGATCTTGCTGCTGCCCGCGTTATTATTGAAGCCGCAGGAGGAAAAATTTTCAAACCCGATGGTAGTGAATTTTTTCTTAACGAACATTTAAACGGGGAAAGAATTAAAGGACATCTCCTGATAGGCAACCCGAATAATTTTACACAACTTAAGGATTATCTTCAAAAAATTTCCTGAAATATGACCTGAAATATGAACTGTTCCGATATATCTGCAAAACATATTAAAGACAGCAATGTAAAACGTCTAAAGGATCTTTCGGAAAAAGAAATTAAAGATAAGGTCAGCGACTATTATACAAAATATTTTGCGGTATATCACCTGCAAAGCCTTGCCCAAAGTAATCCCGGCATAATTGACCAGGAAACCATAGTAACCATACAAGACCTTCTTAAAGATCCTCAATATTCCAGGCAAAGACAGGGCCTTTTTATTTTCAGACAGGCTGCTGAAACACTTGGAGCTATTATCATCCACTCCGATGATAAATGTCTGACCGAAATAGCTCTTTCCGCCCTGAAAAACGTCCTGAAAACAACCACAGGATTCGCGCACAGGGCTTGTACTGAAACGCTGGGGGCTTTTCCTTTGAATATCAGTGGGCCTGACTTAACGGATGTCAATATTAAGCGCATACCCCTTGTGAGTTGGCAGGAAATATCGGACAATCATTCCACAAATTCTATGCGGCCTGTATTTTTCGGAAGGAGTCTCGCTGTGCCACTTGATTGTGGAAACCGATTGCTTGTACTTAAATTTGCCAGGACTGACGACTCTCCACAAGACTTGCTTAAGGAATCCCTCTGGATGGAACATTTTCATCTTGCAAATTATTCTTTCCCGCTGAAGTTTAATATTCCTGAGGCTATTAAGATTAAAAATTCCCATGTATTCAGAATAAAAGACCTGCCTGCAAAATTGCCTGAGAAGACAGATTTTCACCGGAAAGGATATGCCATAGGCTTTGTTGCCCACAAAGATTATTTTAGCTACCCGAACGATTTCAAGAAGGAAAAGCAACTTACTGAAAACCGGTTCAAGGAGGTTATTTTCAGAAATGCATGGCTTTTAGGCGATTTAACTTCCGCGGGGATTATCCATTTTGCTCCTATCCCACTTTTTCATAACAGGGTTCAGAGAGACCGAAGGAGAGATCAGGGCATTTATGAATGGTTTCGAGCCGGGAGACTCGACCGGTGGCTGGAGTCCTGCCTGTTTCCTAATTTTGGCCTTACAGGCATTAGGGATTTTGAACACCTGGTTTCTTTAAATGGCTATAACCTTTACCGTAATATAGGCAATCATTTTTTAAGCCTGCTTCTGGTTGCCGGCAGTTATTTCCGCAATAAGGATACCAGCAGGATCGGTTTTGATAAAAACGGCCAACCTGTTGACACCCGTGATCTTTTCAACAGCCAGTTCTTTAAAGAAATTATCCAGGGAATTTTTCTAAATTATTATCATGGCTTTACAAAAACAGAATTTACAGGTGACTTTCCTCTTAATCTTGACGAACTTACCTTAAGAATGATTGAAGAGATGGGTGTTGATCGCCATATGGAAGAAATGTTCAGAGCTGCTGATCAAGAAGAAATGACTGATAAAGAATTCGGGCGTTTCCTAAAAAACAGGGGATACTCTAATGAAGAGATTGATAATTTTCAAAGGGGAGAAAAAGATATCATCATCATGAGCGGCCCCCACCTTGGCGAATTTAACCATGATATATCACTGCCTGAGCTCATAGAGGGAGTTGGAACAATGTCTGCTTTGTGTATCGCAGGAAAGTATCAAAAAGGGAAAAACTTGATGGGGTTGAAAAAAGATTAGAAATGAGCAACAATGCTCATATTGTCTTGCAGTAATTATGCGAGGCCTTTGCAGATAAGCGTAGACTTCGAAACGGTACTTTTCAAAGGCCTCGATGCATTTATCAATTTAAAACGAAAGGATAGAAAACATGGCAAAAAAAAAGCAAGCAGCAGGCAAGAAGGCACCGACAAAAGCAAAAAAATCTCCGGTAAAAGCTAAAAAGGCTCCTGTAAAGGCAAAAAAAGCACCGGCAAAAGCAAAGAAAACCCAAGCACTTGCAAAGAAAGTCACAAAAGAGCCAAAAAAAGCTCCGGCAATGGTTAAAAAAACAGCGGCAGAGCCAAAGAAGACAACCACACGATCGGAAAAAACATTTTCAGTTGTCGAGTTCAGTGAAATGACCTATTTGACTGAAAAAGGCGTAAATGATTGGCTAAAACAGGGCAAGCTCAACGGCGAAAAAAACGAAAAAGGCGACTGGCTGGTTGATGCTGCCAGTCTTCAGCTCCCTTTTATGAAAAAGTTGATTCGCTGATATGCCAATCATTTACCATGAAAGTGCCTCGACTATCAAACACTGCACGAAGTCTACTAAAAATAATGACGTGGCGCAGTTGCAGCCTGAATTCATCTTCGAAGAGGAAACGGAATGACGATTAACTGGAATACAATCTATAAAGCATATCCGGTAAACAAAGAGATGATCTGGCTCAACAATTGCGGCACCACACCTGCAGGAAAGCATATAGTAAAGGCTCTTTCCCGATTTATTGAAGGCTATGCTCAAAAGGGGGTTTTAACCGAGGTCGCCGTTTAC
>JASJGP010000178.1:0-3649 GCA_033791485.1 Desulfobacterales bacterium
CATAAGCGAAGCGCTTACCCTTTCCGGGGGTAACCGCTCACGTGCTGCAAAGCTCCTTGGGATTTCCAGACCAACGCTGCATTCAAAAATAGAAAAGTACGACCTAAAAATCAAAACCTCGGTTAAGAAAGACCTGTCCTAACACCTGCCTTTTACACCCTGTAAAATTATCCGACATATATCCGCCTTACCTCCTTTCCTTATTTCATCTCAAAGATGATATAATCAAATTTATATTCAAATAGTTATAACCCTTTTCCTGGTCAACAATGATGTTGGCACATTTGTTGCTCCATAAATAGCAGACTCATAAAAGTAAAGCAGTTAAATGATCAAAACACATAATTTTTACGAAACAAGGAGGTGCAACCATGCTGGTAAAAAAGTGGATGAGTAAAAATGTTATCACAGCCGATATCAATGATTCAATGCAGGATGCGATAAAGTTGTTAAAGGAAAACGAGATTAAAATGTTGCCGGTTATGAAAAAGGACAAGCTTGTAGGTATCGTTACAGACCGGGATTTAAAAAGGGCTTCGGCCTCTGATGCCACATCTTTGGATGTCCACGAACTCCTTTTTCTTCTTTCAAAGATAAAAATCAAGGATATCATGACCAAAGATCCAATCATGATTCCCCAGGATTTTACTGTAGAGGAAACAGCCGAAATTCTTTTAAAGAATAAAATATCCGGTGCCCCTGTTATAGACAATGAAGGGCAGGTGGTCGGAGCCATTACCCAGACTGATTTGTTCAGGGTACTGATTTCACTGACAGGTGTCGGGACAAAAGGCATTCAGTTCGCCTTCCTGCTTAAAGACGAACCCGGTTCTATTAAAGTCATTGCAGATGAAATCAGAAAATACGGCGGTCGTATGGTCAGCATTCTGACTTCCTACCAGAGTGCCCCCCAGGGATATCGCAGAGTCTATATCCGCATGTATGATATTGAGCGTACTGAAATTGAAAAGCTCAAAGAGGAACAACGCGAAAAAGGAACCCTGCTTTACATGGTGGATCATAAAAAAAACAAAAGGGAGATTTATTAAAATTATAGCAGCAAAAAGGAGCTATGGAATGAAACCTAATAAAACAAAGAAAATTTTACTGGCGATTGACGGATCGGATCGCTCGTATGAAACGGTCAGGTATGTCAGCCGGATCCCCCCTTTTAGCAAAATGCAGGTCGTGCTATTTTATGTTTTCAGGGGGATCCCCCAAAATTTCAGCGACATGGGAAAAGGGCCTCAGTTCAGACAGTCGGTAAGAAGTGCCAGAATATGGGAATCACAACAGAAAGAGGCGTTGAAGGCGCATTCAAAGATGGTAAAGCAAATTCTTCTGGATGCCGGTTTTCCAACAGAGGCGGTTTCGGTGAAAATCCGTAACCGAAAAAAAGGGATTGCCAGAGATATCATCAAAGAAGCTCATGAAGGTTATGATTTCGTAGTGGTAGGACGAAAGAGCACCGGCAAGATAAAGGAGCTCGCTTTGGGAAGCGTGGCAACCAAACTGGTTGAAAAGGTGTCTTTTACCACCCTGGTGGTAGTGGGTAAGAGCGTTGAGCCGGGAAAAGTAATTCTGGCTTTAGACGGTTCAAAGGGCTCTATGCAGGCGGTGGATTTTGTAAGTGCGACACTTGGCGATTGCGATGCTTGCGAAACAGAACTGGTACATGTGATCAGAGAGGATCATGCCTTTGCTAGAGACGGCCAACAGCTTGTTTTAAAGGATGGTGTCATCGAAGATGCCAAAAAGAGTATTATTCCTATTTTTGATGAAGCCAAAAGCCTTTTAGTAAAATCAGGGTTTGAGCCTGATCAAATAAGTACCCAAATAATTACCGATGCTTTCAGCCGTGCGGCAGCTATTGTTCAGGAAGCTGAAAAAAGGGATTACGGGACGATCGTTGTTGCCCGAAAAGGGATTACCAGGGTCAGAGATTTTTTTATTGGAAGGGTCAGCAGTAAAGTGATTCAACTGGCCAGAAAAAAAGCGGTATGGATCGTGACATAAACTGAGGGAGGTACAAAATGGAAAACATAAAAAAAATCATGGTGGCTTTTGACCTTTCAGAGTATTCCAGGGAAGCTTTGAAATATGCCTGTAAACTGGCTGATAACTTTAAAGCCGACCTGATTGTGGCCAATGTGATTCATCAAAGAGATGTGGAAGCGGTCAGAATGGTGGAGCTGGCAAGCACCGTCTTTACCTCAAGTGAATATATTGAAACTCAGAAAAAAGACAGATCTGATGAAATCGATAAAGTCACTCAGGAGTTTTGTTGCGACCATCTTTCAGTTAAAAAAGTATTTTGCGTCGGTGTCCCTTTTCATGAGCTGATCCAGGTGATTAAGGAAGAAAGTGCGGACCTTTTAGTGATGGGACCCAAAGGACGGGGTAATCTTAAAGGCATTCTTTTCGGTTCAACAGCGGAAAAAATGTTTCGCCATTGTCCTGTCCCGTTGTTAAGCGTTCGTATGAGAAAGAAGTAAAAGAAAAATGAAGTAATCTGAGTTCTGACGACTCAAGAATGAACTAAGAGAAAAAGCTATTTTACTTTACATGCTGAATCACCGTGAAAACTTAAGAGAAATTTATTTATCACAGGAAACCCATGAGCATTTATAATCTTGATAAAATGTTTCATCCAAAATCGGTTGCGGTTATCGGGGCCAGCGAGAAGAAGGGAAGTGTTGGCTTTGCCGTTATGCAAAATTTGATCCATGGAGAGTATCCCGGAAATATTTACCCGGTCAATCCGAATTATAAAACTATATTTGAGAAACCAGCATGTGCCACTCTTTTGGACATCAATACGCCGCTGGATCTGGTGATCATTGCCACACCGATTCATACCGTTCCTGCAATAATTAAAGAATGTGTCAGATCCGGCGCGGGAGGCGCTGTTATCATTTCTGCGGGAGGAAAAGAAGCAGGAGCAAAGGGCGTTGAGCTGGAAACAGCCATCAAAAAAGAAGCAAAGGAAGGAGGTCTTCGTATTATCGGTCCGAATTGTCTCGGCATTGTCTCCAGCCGGTCCAGGCTGAATGCCAGCTTCGCAAGTCATATGCCGATTCCTGGTAAGATGGCGTTTATTTCCCAAAGCGGTGCAATTTGTTCTTCTATTTTGGATTTATCTATCAAGGAGAATATTGGATTCAGCTACTTTGTGAGCATCGGAGACATGCTGGACGTCGATTTCGGCGATATGATCGATTTTCTTGGGGGTGAGCAGGAAGTGAGCAGCATTGTGATGTATGTGGAGAGCCTGTGCCGATTTAGAAATTTTATGAGCGCCGCCCGGGCGGTATCGATGGTAAAACCGATTATTGCCTTGAAAGCGGGACGAACACACGCAGGGGCATTGGCAGCCGCTTCACATACGGGTGCTCTGGCCGGAGAAGATTCAATTTATGATGCGGCATTTAAACGTGCCGGGATCCTGCGGGTCAAAACCTTCGAAGAACTTTTTGATTGCGCAGAACTTTTGGCAAAACAACCCAGACTTTCCGGACCGGGATTGGCGATTGTCACTAATGCAGGAGGTCTGGGTGTAATGGCTACCGACGCATTGTCTGATTACGGACATGAACCTGTTACTTTAGCGACTGAAACCATTGAAAAATTAGATGCGATTCTACCACCG
>JASJGP010000179.1:0-3481 GCA_033791485.1 Desulfobacterales bacterium
CATCCAACCCGGGTTTGCTGTATGCTCTTATTGATTTTTGTCGAACCTCCTTCTCCCAGGAGCTCTCAATAAAAAGCATTTCAAATGCGGTTTTACAAAGCATTAAATTACCAAGGGGCACTCAAGCTGGTACTCAAACCACCAGTTCTTTGGTGCGCACTTATATCGATTATATGCAGGACGTCTACTTTCTTTATTCACCACCCACTTATTCGCACCGAGCAAAGGAAATTCTCAAACGCAGTGTCGACAAGATTTATTTGGGTGACCTTTGTTTATCCGACTACAAAGCTCAAACTCAAAAGGGGCGTCTGCTGGAGAACATGGTGTACATAGAGCTGATGAGAAACAACTTCAAGGCTCAACGGTACCTGGGTTATCGTAACAAAAACCTTGAAATTGACTTTTATGTTGAAAAAAGCAGCAAATCCGCACTTATTCAGGTGTGTTGGCAGCTCGGGGACAGCAATGAAAATCGTGCATTGTGGGAGCGTGAGTTCGGCAATCTATATTATACAAATAAAGACGTACCGAAATTCGTGGTTTCTCTGGACGATAAAATTGATTCTCCTTACAGAGATGTCGAGCATTTAAACATCATGCGATTTTTGGCATGGGCCGGAGAATAATGGATTAATATCCATAACCAGTCTGTCCATGACATCGCTGATACTCATCTTCGCTTCCATGAATCACAAGGCCTTTTGCCCGTATTCCGAGGCGGTCTTTGATTTTTATGGGTATCCCAAAATCGGGTCCCAGCCCCAACGAGGTGTCCATAGATTATAAGAGCCATCTGTCATTGACTGAATTGGCTTCCGCATGAGGCTGGCGGAGACCAAAAGTCTGTGTCCGTCAGTGTGTGTCGAGCGAACAAACTGAGTGGGTGACCAATAAAAAAGACTCTCCAAACTGTTCCAATGCCTTCCGTCACCCCATATCCAATCCGGTCATTGAAGAATCAACCGCTGTTTAATCCAAAACTTTAAAACTTGAGAACGTCCCCAATATTCCCCAGAACCCCGGACACACGAGGCTTGAAGGGTGAAATTTCCTTTGTTATTCACTATTCACGCTTTGACCCCATTTACTTCTGGCGCATGACTTTCGACGAATATATCGAAAGCACGAAAGTGGCGCAAACCCGCGAAGGCATGATCCGCAAGGCCGCCTAACCAACCGGATTCAACGAACACAACCTAACGAATTAGAAATCACCTCATCTGAATGCGCTGATTGTCAGATGAGCCAAAATACGCATAATCACCTTGATTCATATGAGATCTCCAGATTCCAGCAATCTCCGCGGAGATTGTTTTGGGATGATTAGTATTTATTTCGCGGGATCGGACCACGGTAACAAGCTGTTTTCAGTCGATTCTCTTAAAAGGACAGTTTGGGGGGGAAACCGGTCGATTAAGACCATTTTATTTGTAATGTCAATTACTTGCCGTGGCCCGACCCCTCGCAGCCGCGGATTTTTTGGTGATCTGACATTCATTCTTCAGGGTGTCGATAAGTTTCAATTTGTTCATGCTGCATCCAATACTTTAAAAGTATCTCTGCGTTCTACAGCCAGTTCGCCTCGAATTTTTTGACCATATCTGCGATCAATCCCGCTTCTGCGTTCTAGACCAATTCTTAGCTCAGGGTTACGAGCTATCATAGTAAGCTTCCGTCTGTCTCTTCCTGATCTCGCTCCGCCGTTATCATTTGTTTCTAAGCCATCCATTGGAACATCCATGCGTGGTAGTATCCCTTCTATTTGCGCAAATAAAGAAAATCTTCTCGTGTGATAAAAAACCTCTTTAATTTGCTCTTATGAAATAAGACTATGATCTAATATGGGGGGGCAGTTTTTAAATAGCAAGAACTTTAAAAAATAATACTCATTGATCAACTGTCACTGAGTGATGCAATATTTCTTACCTATCAATATGATTTGAATAAAATTTTATGTTCATAATGAGTTCATAACCTGTTCATAACTTTTATATCCTTGAAATTTAAATATAAGATTTCAACTCCATAACAGATTGTTTTCATACAATTATATAAATTTATTTAAATCATTTGTATAAATTTAAATAAGATTTAAGTTGTTAATAACTTATTCAATTACTCACAAACGCCAACACATAGGTTACCAAACACCTACCGCGTTTCTAAGATTATCCTAATGAGACAAAAATGCAGCCTAATTAAGTCAATGTTTGGAAACCGCGGCCAAGATGGATACCAAAGCCACCGCAATATAAGTACCCCGCTATCACCAACCGAAAATACCCACCTATATTTTCTTCGTATAATTCTTATCTGAAAAATCAGAATATATTTTCTTTGTATCTGGTTTTTATTCTTCAACCTGTCAAATCGGTTTAGTCGGTTTATGGTTTTGCTGCCGCCCATTTCCTATTTCCATTTAAGCCTTATATTTAATTGTAGTGATACCTTGGAGTTCACTGATTGTGAAAAGACCGTTCATTGAGAATGGTAAGATACCGGTTTAACAATAATATAATATCAAAGGTGAGAAAATGAATCTAAGTGGAAATACTATCTTAATAACCGGTGGCTCAAGTGGCATAGGCTTAGAGATGGCCAAAAATTTTTTAAAGAGAAAAAACAAAGTCATCATAACGGGACGAAATGAGCAAAAGTTACAAAAGGCTAAAGAACTTTTAGGAGAAGTGACCGCGATCCAAAGTGACGTGAGCAACTCCAGCGATGTTGAAAAAATCTATCAGCAAGTTTCAAAAGAATTCCCTGATCTAAATATCTTAATTAACAATGCTGGGATTATGTGGACGATCAATTTACAGAACCATAAACATCCCGCCGCAGAATTAACTAAAGAATTCGATGTAAATGTAAAAGGGCCGATTTGGATGAATGATGCCTTTCTGCCATTATTGAAAAAGAATACAAATACAGCTGTCATTATTGTTTCATCAGGCCTGGCGTTTGTCCCCCTGCCCGTTGCACCTGTGTATTGTGCGACAAAAGCGGCTCTTCACTCTTACACATTATCGTTAAGGGAACAGCTTAGAGATACAGATATTAAAGTATTTGAGCTGGCTCCGCCTGCGACTCAAACCGAATTATTGAAAGATTTCAACGAAGATGACATGAAAGGTATTGCTATAATGTCTGTTGAAAAAATGGTTGCAGCATTTTTTAAGGGGTTATCTATTGATAAATATGAAATTCGACCTGGCCAATCTAACCAACTCAAATTCATGAGCCGTTTTTTTCCCAATTTTATTTTGAAACAAATGAGCAAGACCGTCGATGCGATGCACGCCGGATAGCTGATCCTTGGGGAAAAATAGTTAATCTGGTGATAGAGGGACGTCCGTTATATATTTTATATGTAAATATATAACGGACGTCCCCTTTATTCACGAATAATAAAGTTATAATTTTATGGACGTTATATAATCCCGCGATAATGGACAACAATAACGGACTGAAAGATGAG
>JASJGP010000180.1:0-6357 GCA_033791485.1 Desulfobacterales bacterium
AACAGGATTAAAACATTTTTTATTTCATTTATCATTTTATTCGGTTTATTAGTTGCTGTCTCATGCAGTACACCCGGGACATACTTTGTCGGCGTAAAATATGCCGGAGAGCCTGAAACAAGTATTCAGGGAACGGCCCTAATAGGGATGCAATCTTTCCTGGATAAAAGAGAAGAAGAGAGTAAAAACTTTATCGGGGCCAGAATCGTCGGAAAGGGACGAAAAGAACTGTTTGTGTCGAGTCAGGCATCTGTAGCCGATTCGGTTACTTCGGCTTTTAAAGAATATGCTGAGAAAAGAGGATTTGAGGTAAAAAGCATTTCAGGATGGGATTTTTCTCCTAAAGGCTTGAAAACCGTGGACAAAGGGCTTAAATATGTCTTAGGCGGGCATATCGAAAAGCTAAGATGCGATGCAACCAAACGCGTTGGCAGGACCAACATGGTTTTGGAGATTAAAATAACAACCTATGTCGGCAGTGTGGAAACCGGCAGTGTAAAAAAGAGGCCATTTGAAATCAAACTGAAAAGAACCGATCCGACCTTTGGTGCACCAGGCCTTGAGAAATTTGTAAATGAAGCTCTTGCAAAGGTCATTGCAAATACACTGGCTGATTTAAATTAATGCATAAATTCAAAGTCCCTTCAGGCGAAATCGACCGGCGGATAAAAAAAATCCGGAAAGAATTACAGGATAATGGTATTGACGGACTCTTGATTGTCCAGCGTGTTGATCTTTTCTATTTTTCCGGCACAGCCCACACCGGTTTTCTATATATTCCCGCTGAAGGTCAGCCTGTTTTATTTATAAAGCGTTATTTGCCAAGGGCCAGAGAAGAATCTTCTATAAAGAATATTATTGAAGTTAAATCCATAAAAGAAGTTCCTGGTTTCATCTCTGATTTTTACGGTAAACTGCCCGGCACTATAGGTTTAGAATTTGATGTCCTGCCGGTAAGAGATTTTAACTTTTATAAAAGGCTCTTTGCTGCGGAAAAATTTGTGGATGGTTCGCACCTTATTCATAAGGTTCGAATGATCAAGTCTGACTGGGAAATTGAGCAGATTGAAAAAACGGCTGAACTGTCGCAAAAAACATTTGAATATATGAAATCGGCTATACGCCCGGGACTGACGGAGATGGAGTTCTCCGGCATGTATGAAACTTTTGCCAGAAAACTTGGACATGGAGCCAAGCTGCGGGTTCGTGACTATCAAACCGAAGGATACCCCTGGCATATATTAAGCGGAACAAACGGCGGTCTTTTAGGGCTTCTCGATTCACCTGCCAGCGGAGAAGGAACTTCGGCCGCTTTCCCCTGTGGCGGAGGGAATAAGCTCCTTGCCGCTGATGAACCGATTATGATCGATTTAGGATCGGTACTCAACGGCTACCATATGGACGAAACAAGGATGTTTGCCATCGAATCAATGCCGGTGCGAGCCATGAATGCCTGCCGGGCAGCTATAGAAATACACAATGCGGTATTAGAAATAGTTAAACCCGGTATCAGCCTTGATGAACTTTTCCGGCACTCTGTTGAAACAGCGAAATCTTTAGGCTATGCTGAGCCTTATCTTGGCCCTCCCGGTCACGAGGTAAGTTTTGTAGGTCACGGAATTGGGCTTGAGCTGATAGAATTTCCTATAATTGCCGGTGGTAAAAAAGAGCGCCTTGAGCCTGGAATGACCTTTGCCCTAGAACCTAAGATGGTTTTTGAAAATGAATTTTCGGCTGGTATTGAAAGCGTCTTTCTTGTTACTGAAACAGGAGCTCGGCTTATTAGCAAGATGCCGCTGGAAATTTTTATATGTTAAAATGGATGGCGTCGTAATAATTCGACGTTGGATCAGTCTTCGCTAAGGCTGCGCCGGGACAAGTGTTGGACGCTCGTAGTCTTTTTTGAACATCGAACATCGAACGTTGAACGTTGAACATCGAATAATGAAGTCGCTTCGCTCCAACAGTTTATAAATTGACAGAATACATTATTCAAAATTCGATGTTGGACGTTCGATGTTGGACGTTCATAAGTAGTTACAAAGGAAGTATAATTTATGACAAATAACAACTTAAGTTTCGAACAGGGGCCGATCAGACCGCCAAACGAGGCTCGCAGCCTTCTTTTGCGTGTAACCCGGAACTGTCCCTGGAATCAGTGTCTTTTTTGCCCGGTTTACAAGAGAAGAAAATTTTCTATGCGTACTGTCGATGAAATCAAGCAGGATATTCAAACCGCCAGGGATATTGCAGACGACATCAAATCTGTTTCGCGAAAACTGGGATACAGCGGAGATGTAAATGACCAGGTCATCAGCAGCCTTTTTAACAGCTCTAACCACAGCAACAGCTACCAAAGCATAGCCGCATGGATGTATTATGGAACAAATGCCTGTTTTCTGCAGGACGCTGACAACCTGATAATGAAAACAAAAGACCTGGTGGATGTTTTAACATTTTTAAAAGAAAAGTTTCCGGAAATAACAAGGATAACCACCTATACCAGATCCAGAACAGTAGTGCGCAAATCCGTAGAGTCTTTAACACAGATTCGTAAAGCAGGTCTCGACAGGATACATATCGGGCTTGAAACAGGATACAACCCGCTTCTTAAGCTGATGAAAAAAGGCGTGAGCGCTACACAGCATATTGAGGCCGGTCAAAAAGCGACCCAGGCAGGCATGGAGCTTTCCGAATACGTTATGCCGGGACTCGGCGGACAGGAAATGTGGGAAGAACATGCAAGGGAAACTGCAAAAGTACTAAACGAAATTAATCCGCACTTTATCCGCCTTAGAAGCCTTAGGGTGCCTCCGCGTGTACCTCTTTACAACAAGCTGGAAGACGGCAGTTTTACGATGCAAACCGATGATATGCTTGCAGAAGAAATCAGACTTTTTATAGACACTTTAGATGGGATAACAAGTACGGTAACAAGTGATCATATCATGAATCTCCTTGAAGAAGTATCAGGAAAATTTCCGGAGGATAAGGAGAAGATGCTGGATGTAATAAGAGAATATCAAAAACTTCCTGAAAAAGATCGATTGATATACCGTGTCGGCCGTCGTGCAGGCACGTACCGCTCAACAAACGATCTGGAAAGGGACCCTGCAACCTATAAGAAAATTAAAAACCTGATTTCCGAAGTTAAAAAAAATGAAGGGGAGCAGGGAGTGGAGAAGTTTGTTGCAGAACTTGTTGACAGGTATGTTTGAAGCTTAGAAACATCATATCGACAATTTGTTTTTTTAAAAACAACCAATCACGAAAACACGAAATAGGGAAAGCACGAAATTATAATTTTATCTTTTTCGTCCTTTAGTGCTTTCGTGATAAAAAATCTTTTTCTTTTCGGGCTTGTACTGGTCAGGATATATATAAATAAATGGACACCATCAGAATTTTAGGAACGGGATCTTATTTGCCTCCAAAGATCTTAACTAATTTTGATTTGCAGAAAATGGGCCTGGATACAACAGATGAATGGGTTGTTAAGCGTACAGGCGTTAGTGAAAGAAGAATAGCCGAGCCTGATGTCGCTGCTTCAGATCTTGGTTACGAAGCCGCTATACAGGCTCTTAACATGGCAGGAATGACCGCCAAAGATCTTGATCTTATCATTTTTGCCACTATTACTCCGGACACCTGCTGCCCTTCGGCTGCCAACTGGCTCCAGGCCAGGCTTAATGCGCCGCAGGCCGTGACATTTGATGTTACTGCGGCCTGCTCAGGTTTCATTTTCGGTTTGAATGTGGCTGAGCAGTATCTTAAAAACAAGACATTTAAACATATCCTTGTGGTGGCTTCCGAAGTCATGTCACGCACACTTAACTGGAAGGATCGAAGTACATGCATTTTGTGGGGCGATGGAGCGGGAGCTGCGGTGTTGACATTAGGAGACGAAGGCTCCGAAATTTTATCCACACATATCCATACGGATGGAGCCAATGGCCGGGATTTGTTAATGCCGGGGGGTGGGTCCAAAACCACACCCATTTGTCACGAAAGCGTTGATAATGGTCTGCACTACCTTAATATGATTGAAGCCAACCTCAGCTTTAGGGTGGCTGTCAGGTATTTCTCCAGTTCTATCAAAGAGGCCGCCGATTTTAACAACGTCGATATAAAAGACATAAACTGGATTATTCCCCACCAGGCAAACCTGAGAATGTTCCAGTACATCTCCAAATCCCTTAATATTCCGTTTGAAAGATTTTATTTAACCCTCCAAAAATACGGCAATATATCGTCGGCATCATGCGCGATTTCCCTTGATGAAGCTGTCAGGGACCAAAGTATAAAGAAAAATGATCTGATCTGTCTTCCTGTCTTCGGCGGGGGACTGACGTGGGGCAGTGCACTCATCAGGTGGTGAGATTTTTAAATACAAGAATTACAAATTGACTGTAGTTCTATTGCATTATTTGAAAATACCCACTCTACACCACGATTAAGTTCACGGAACAGACTGTTTCTTGATTTGATATAAGCTGTCCCCACCATCTGATTTTGCATCTGGTGTTTTATCAGATACGATTTTGTCAAAAATAAATAATGCCCTAAAAGTCCTCCGTAGTTTTCCTGTATTGATATTTCGCTAAGCTGCCTGACGTTAAGCTGGGCAATTGGAAGAAATGTTGTTGCAGGTACAAAGTCAATCAGTTTGAACATATCCGGAGCAAGAGAAATAAAGTGAAAATCTTTTTCGGGCTCAAGGGATGAAAAGAGTTTTTGCAAAAGACTGTTTTGATAGATCGGATCAGGATAGACTTCTTCTTTGATTTCAACCATGAGGTGCAGGTTGCCGCCATATCTTATTATCACTTCAGAAAGAGAGGGAACTGCAGGAAACTTTGTTTTTAAGTCATCACGGGTGATCTTGCTTAGTTCAAGGCCTGACTTAAACAATCTTTTGAAGTTTTTATCATGAAATACTACAGGAAGAAGATCTTTTGTCCAACGGATGTCCAGCTCTATTCCCCAGATACCTTTTTCTTCTATCAGGTCAAATGCGGCAAGTGTATTTTCTAAAACATTTATGTTATTATGTTCGCCCCTGTGGGAGATAATCTTGCAATCATAAAGTCGCTTTTTATCGGGGCGCTTTTGAGGAAGTCTTTTATAAAAGCAGTCAATTGTCCATAGAACCGGTTTTTCCAGTGAGTGCAATATACTCATTTTGACGCCGGACTCATGTTTTCTTTATGGTACTATCCGAGTTTTGTTTTAAATCCTTTATCACGGCGTTACGATTTTTTTTATCGTGCCTGGACTTATTCTCAAATGCTTCAGTCATTTTTTTTAAAAGATTTTCCAGTTTCATCGGCTTTAACAGGTAATCAAAAGCTCCCTGCTTCATTCCTTCAATACTGGTTTCAAGGGACGCGTGACCGGTAAGCATAACGACCTCGGCAAGGGGCTGAATCTTTTTAATCTCCCTTAAGGTTTCAATACCATCCATACCCCCTGGCATTTTAACATCCAGTAAAATGACATCAAAAATTTGATTTTTTAATTGCTCTATTGCAGCTTCTCCGCTTGTAACGCCTGTTGCATCCAGTTTTCTCTTTTTAAGCCTGACCACAATTGTTTCTAAAAAGTCAGTCTCATCATCAACGATCAGTATCTTAAACTTGTCCATTTTTTCATGTCCTTCGGGCTTGAATAAAATTTTTCTTTAAGAAACTACCAATACCTGAGCAGCTTCTTGATCTGTGCAGACCGTTGTTTCTGATCGTGAGGGTCTTTTTTCTCAATTGCCTGGGCTATCTTTTTTAAAAGTTCTTCCAGCTTGATCGGTTTTAAAAGATAATCAAAGGCTCCCAGTTTCATTCCTTCAATACTGGTTTCTACGGAAGCGTGTCCGGTAAGCAGGATAACCTCTGCAAGAGGTTGTATCTTTTTTATCTCCCTTAAAGCCTCTATGCCGTCCATGCCTCCCGGCATTTTGATATCTAAAATGACCACATCAAAAGTTTTTTCCTTCAGCAATTTCAGGGCTTCTTCTCCACTTCTGGCACCACTTGCATCAACCTGCCGTTTGTTCAAACGCTCTGTAATGGTTTCTAAAAAGTCTTCTTCATCATCCACGATTAAAACATTGAAGTAATGCATAGGACCTCCTTTGTTTTATTGTACCTGTTCACGTCCTCGGCACAAAAGGGTCGCACAATCCCCGTTTTGTAGTCGTTCACAGATGCTGCAGATGTGCGTGATCAGGGCGACCAGCTATAGTCTGCTATGCTGGCTGCTCTGAGCGCGTGCAGATGCGGTGCCTGTGAACGCTTACCAAAATTATAACCTGGTTGCCGGTTATTCCTTATCCAGTCCGAATGCGGTATGAAGAACACGAAC
>JASJGP010000181.1:0-3106 GCA_033791485.1 Desulfobacterales bacterium
TTTACAGTTTGACCGTTGTAATGGGCCAAAAGCAGCCATAATCGTTCAATAATAGGGACCGGAATATTGAATCCTAAATTTGGAATATCGCGCTCCATAAATGTTCGAATAAAATCAAGACGCCAGTCAAAACTGTCCATATCATTTTCGGCCAGAACACTTTCAGGGAAACCGCCCCTAAGCCAAGTATTCGACCATATTGAGATACTGGAGACTTCTTTAACAATAAAGGGAGTTAGATCAATATATGCGATGCGACCCGCAAGTGATTCTGTTGATTGTTTGATCAAATCTCGGGAAGCTGACCCCAAAATTAAAAATCTGCCTGGTCTTCTATCTTTATCTATTTCTGAACGGAGAACAGAAAAGAATTCTGGAAGAAGTTGAATCTCATCAAAGCAAATGAGCTTATCTCTATAACGGTCAAAAAAAAGCTCCGGTTCTAAAAGTTTGTTCCGGTCTACTCGGTCCTGTAAGTCAAGATAAACGGATGGTATATCTTTTAGAAGCATTTTGGCAGTTGTTGATTTACCGGATTGTCTGGGGCCAAGAATGACTACCGATTCAAATGAAGCGGATCAAACCACTTATTTGATACCGTTGACTTGGACACACGTGGGAGGCGTTGGAGGACAGGATAAAATAAAAAAGTTTATAACAAATTTTTATCGATATCCATTCTTCCATGTAAAAAACCTATGATATCAATTTTGTTACCTAAATGAAGATAGAAAAGGATATGTTTTCCAACAGGGAATGAATAATAACCGGGGCTGATTTCAGATCTTTGCCTTCCGAGTTTCGGATTGGCAGCAAGTTGTTCAAGTTTGACCTCGATATCCAATAGATATTTTTCAGCCTGCTTCCCACGCCAAGTTTCAACGGTGTAATTCCAAATTTCCAGCAAATCAGATTTCCCAGCGGGAGTGAGGCGGTAATTAGGCATTCTTGGCCTCTGAAATAATATCACTTACTGACTGATCAACAAAGTTTGCCTGTTCAGCTTGCCTGGCGCCAATTGCCAAACGGTTTTTTAACACCTCAAGTTTCATGTACTGTACCAGTTTTTCATTGCTCTCCCAGAACCGCAAAGCATCACGGATTACCTCGCTAGCATTGTTGTAATAACCGGATGCTACCCTTTGCTTAATACCGGCCTCAAGTTCTGGTGTTAGTGAAATATGCATGTTACACCTCCTTGCATATAAAATTGTTGAAGGATTTGAAAAAAGCCCTAGGTTTTTCGTTGCCAGGGAAACATAGCTGTTAAAGACAATGATAGCATCAATACAAACATTGTCAATGTTTGTATAATTAATACAAAATCATCAAGGATATTAAAAATAAAATTCAATTTTAGAATCCTTGTCATTCCTCACGTATTATTGTATTCAAACAATTCAGGTTGGTAATATAATAATTATGGATTTATTCTTTTCAGCATGGAAAAAGAAAAAGCAGACGCTTCATTCACTGGACCGCATACCGTCAAACTTGAAAAATGGATCAGTTGTGCACCTTTTGAAGAACTCCTTGGAATAAAAATCATTGAAGCCAAGGATGGCCGGGCTCATTTAACCATGCCGTTTGTTTTTAAGTTAGCTCAGGGAAAAGGGTTGGCACATGGAGGTGCTGTTGTAACACTTGCTGATACATCAGTGGCGATGGCTATAAAAAGTATTATCCCTCCGAACAGTCGTTTTGGTACAATCTCATTAACTTCTGAATTTCTTGCTCCAGTAACAAAGGGAATCCTTATATCGAAAGCCAAAGTAAAACTTTTAGGAAATAGGATGGTACAAGGATTTTCAATTGTTTTTGATGAAAATGAAAGAGAAGTTATGAAATTTTCGGCTATTTTCAAGCTCGCAAAAGATGTAAACGTATTAGAAGCTGTCTTGAAAAAATTTCAAACAGAATAAGTTTTTTTGACCACCTTAATATGTTATGCTTGTTTATAACATATTATTTTAAAAAAAGGGCGGCTTATGAGTTCTGAAGATTCTTCCAGACAGGCATTTTTACAAGAATTATACAACAGGGCAGAGGGTGATTTTGAAGTACAGATATCTATGTATGATATCGGTACGGATTTTGGACTTGAAAAAGATGACGCCTCTGCATTAGGCCAGTATCTATTTATTGAAGGCTTAGAAGAGATGAAAACTCATTCTGGAGGGATGGGCATAACCCAAAAAGGACTTGAAGCCCTGGGTATCAACATAACTTTTAAAAATGAGTCCAAGTCTTTCAGGCTGGGGAGAGGCTGTGTTCTTGATGACCAAGGGAAAAAAGCAGTTCAGAAACTGCTTGATAAGATCAAATCAGGCCTTGATAGAAAAGCTTTCTCGTTTGAGTTAATGGAAGAAATAGTTATTAATCTGAAAACTATTGAAGTACAAATGCTTTCACCAAATCCTAAAACCCAAATTATCCGTGAAACTTTCAAATCTATAAATCAAAACCTTAAAGATTTAGCCCCTCCTGATCTTAAACTTGATCTTCAGGAAATAATATCTTAAATAAAATTTGGAGTGCAGGAAATCAAGAAGAAATACAAAAAATGGATGAAAATAAAGGATGCTATTTTTGAAAATATGCTTTCCTGGCATCATACGGGTTTTATAATTGTCCTATCCAGAAATCGAAAATTTGCGTTCAACCTATGTAGAAACTTTAATCTGGCAAAATTGAACGGAATCAACTATATCTTCAAACAGAGTTGAACAGATATCATAATAATTATCATGCAGGGTGAGAAATTACTTAAGATAGTTTTTCAGCAGGCCAGGTGAGAAAAAAATAAACTCGATCGATAATGAACCCTTTATGCAAGACTTCGGACTGCGAATTGAAACTAGGCAAAAAATATCAATTAAAGGAGATTAAAAAATGACGACAACCGACGAAACTGAAAAAAAACCACTATGGGTAGGAATCGAGGAAAAATTACTTGAGCTTAATCCAGAAGAACTCTCAGAACAAGCCAAGGAAGCAGCGATTCAAAAGATTGTGGGCGAGCTTGATAATGAAGGTTTTAATGTTTCCAAAAGCGGTGGCAAGATGATGCAGTTGAGATGGGCGATGGATGACATGCTGAAAGTTG
>JASJGP010000182.1:0-9429 GCA_033791485.1 Desulfobacterales bacterium
ATCGCACAGGGCAATAAAATATTCTATTTCAACGAATACCCGATATTTTATCAAAGCGCTTTCAGAAAAATAGGCGCTTAATTTTCCGGTAACCTTTTGATAACGGCCATCAACAGGGGAAATTGCTTTTAATGATGAAATGTCCATAGGATTAAACTGTGATGGCGTCGTATCAACCATCGGTGATACTTTTTACGAGACTGTCAAAGTGTAAGAATTTAGATTTAAAATGAGTATAAACAAATGAGATTTGTGTGTCAAGCAGGGATGAATGGCGAAAATAAAATGGGGTCATCAGATGATGACCCCATAAATTGTTTGTTATATTTTTAAAAACTGATTTTTTATTTTGTTTTTGAGTGTTTTTTTGATGAATATCCGTCTGCATACCATCCGCCACCTTTCAACTCAAAGGTACACGCAGAAATAATTTTTTTTGCTTTGTTACGGCACTTTGGACACATAATTTCTTTTGTATTCATTCGAACCAGCTTTTCTGTTATTGTTCCATTCGGACACTCAAATTCATAAACCGGCATATTGTTTCCTCCCAAGGGCTCTCTTTCTTTTTTATACAGACAATATATTTATATTTTCCTGCATGTCAAGCTAATATTGTAAGCGTTCACGGAACGTTGAAATCAGAAATGGGGAATTTGGCCTCTCGAAATTCTACTTTCCAATTTTCCCGCTTTCCTTTCGTTAAAGACGGGATCTACGCTACGATCCGACAAGTATCAAGCCGTGAACGGCTATCTATATATTTTCCTTATTGACACAAATGTTTCAATTCATTACTTCTTTACCGTCAAAGTTTTAACGTAACTTAGGTGGATAGGCTGAAGGCTGAAGACTTTTAGGAGAAAACGCATTTTAAAGCAATATTTTATGCAAGAATCACATTCCGCCAAAGTACAGCAATCGTGCTTTTCTGACCCCATCAGCCTTCAGCCTAAACAGCTTTAATCTGAATAGTTACGGTTTAACTTTATCCTGCTCTTTCAGCATAGCCAGCTCAGGAGAAAAATATGATTGATGGCAAATCTGATAAAAATGAATGTTTATATGAGACCAATGCGCTTTTAGCATGTGTGGAAATCGGAAAAGTTTTAACTTCCACACTTGATTTAAAACAGATACTTGAGCTTATCATGGTAAAGGTCAGCCTGCTGATTGAGGCCCAGAACTGGTCCCTTCTTTTAAAGAATGAAACAACAGGGGAATTAACCTTTGATATCGCAGTCGGTATTAATAGTGATTTTATGAAAGGAGTCCGTTTGGAACCTGGTGAAGGTATTTCAGGGCACGTAGTCCGGACGGGCATCCCAATGTTTTTATCAGATGTTGAAGATGATCCCAGATTCAGCAGGAAAGTGGATGAACTGACCGGGTTTAAAACAGAATCAATTATCTGTGTTCCTCTTAAAATTCATGGAAAGATCCTTGGGGTTATTGAAATTGTGAATGTTAAAAATATAGCTTTGTTTGAAACAAAACATCTTCCCTTTCTTGCAATTCTTACGGACTATGCAGCCATTGCCATTGAAAATTCGCGGTTATTTGCAAAAATTCAACATATGAATGTAACGGATGAATATACAGGCCTTTATAACGCACGATATCTCCATCAAATTATCGGAGAACTTATTGAAAATTCAGGCCGTCGAGACTCTGAATTTGCAGTTGTCTTTGTTGACATAGATAATTTTAAAACGGTTGTGGATTTGCATGGCCACCTGCTCGGTACAAAAATGCTGAAAGAACTTGGACAGACCATTACAGACTGTCTTTTTGAAAAGGATATCCTTGTTAAGTACGGAGGGGATGAATATGTTATTATACTCCCGGACAGCAATAAACATGAGGCTAAAAAGCTAACGGAAAAAATCCTCTCTGCAATCAGAGAAACGACCTACCTGCAATCAGAATCCAGGCCGGTCAAGGTTACAGCCAGCTTTGGAATTGCCATGCACCCTGCGGATGCCGGGACAATAAAAGATCTTCTTATTCTGGCAGATAAAGCCATGTACAGGGTTAAAAACACAACCAAAGACGCTGTAGCCACATTATAAATTGACATTTTGTAAAAAGTGATAAAATTGCTTATTATGAACACATTTGGTTTATAGTAGAAATTAATCAGGTTAACGGAGGTAAAAAATGAAAATAGCAAAAAAACTAACAACATATATTATGATTTTATCTTTTGCAGGGTTTTTGCTGGGGTTTACACCCAATACGGCAATATCAAAAACCTCTGGCCAGAGCACCATGGTTCCAATGAATTTTACTGATCTGGCCCAAAAAGCCAAACCAGGAGTGGTGAATATCCGGACGGTAAAAATTGTAAAAGGGGGAGGACGTGTCTTTCGCCATTTTTTTGGAAAACCCTTTGGCGACAATGATCCGTTTAAGGACTTTTTCGGGCCAAATCCGGGGCAGGATCCGCAACGAGAGTTTAAACAGCGCAGTTTAGGGTCTGGTTTTATCATTGACCGCAAAGGTTATATTGTGACCAACAATCACGTGGTAGAAAATGCAGACCAGATCAAGGTTAAACTCGCAAATGAAAAAGAGTTTGATGCAAAGATAGTCGGCCGTGATCCAAAGACCGATCTGGCCCTTATTAAGATTGCTGCATCTTCAGATCTGGTTCCCCTTAAAATTGGTGATTCGGATGCGTTAAAAGTTGGCACATGGGTTGTAGCAATTGGAAGTCCATTCGGGTTAGAACAGACTGTTACAGCTGGGATTGTCAGTGCCAAGGGGCGTATCATCGGATCCGGGCCGTATGACGATTTTATTCAGACGGATGCCTCCATCAACCCTGGAAACAGCGGGGGACCGCTTATTAACATGAAAGGCGAGGTCGTGGGTATAAATACGGCGATAATTGCAAGCGGCCAGGGCATAGGATTTGCCATTCCAATTAATCTTGCTGATGGAATCATTGCACAGTTAAAAACAAGCGGTGAAGTGACACGAGGCTGGTTGGGTGTAGGTATCCAGGACCTGACACCTGAACTTGCAGAATACTACAAGGTGAAGGATAAAAAAGGCGTTCTGGTCACTCATGTTTTTAAAGGAGATCCTGCTGACACAGGGGGTATAAAAGCCAAAGACATTATCATTAAAATAGATGGGAAACCGGTTCCGACTGCCCGTGAACTTTCCGGGACAATTGCAGGTATTGCTGTTGGGAAAAAGATCGCCATACTGTTAATCAGAGACGGTAAGGAAAAAACGGTTTATATCAAGATAGCCAAAAGAAAAGATGACGAATCTCTTGTCAGTAAAGAAACTGAAAGCTCTAACGGGTTGGGTCTTATGGCCTCGGAACTGACTCCGGAAATAGCAAAGCAATTAGGATTTGACGAAAACGAAATGGGTGTGATGATCACCGGCGTCAAGCCAGGCAGTAAGGGAGAACTTGCCGGAGTACGCCAGGGAGATCTTATAAAGGAAATTAATCGTAAGCCGGTTTCAACACTGAATGATTACCAGAAAAAGATGCAAAAAATTAAAAAAGGAGAAACCATACATCTGCTGATAAAACGAAGCAGAATCGGATTTATTGTGATAAAAATTACAAAATAGGAAAGTAAGAGGTTTTAAAATGAAACGTTTACTAGCTTTCCTTGTGCCATTTTTGTTGATAATGATATCTCAACAAATCATAGCAGCTGAAAAAACAATAACAATTGTTCATTCAAATGACCTGCATTCTCATTTTTTAGGGGCCCCTCCAAATATTGCCTATACCCCTTTTATTACCGGAGATGACGAAACCATCGGCGGATTAGCCAGAATTGCGACGGTTATCAAGACGGTTAAACAAAATCGCAAGAACCCGGTACTGGTTCTTGATGCCGGTGATTTTATGATGGGATCGTTGTTTCATATGCTCAGTCGAGAACACTCCTTTGAATTGAGGCTTTTGAGCATGATGGGATATGATGCAGTCACTCTTGGCAATCATGAATTTGACCTGAAACCGGACGGGCTTGCGCGAATACTCAGGACCGCTCATCGTTACGGACAGATCCCGCCGTTAGTTCTTTCCAATGCTGTTTTCAGTCAAGAAAGTAGCAAAGATGATTCCCTGGAAAAAATATTTACCCGCGGATTTGTGAAGCCGTATATTATTCTGGAAAAAGCAGGACTTAGGATCGGCATTTTTGGATTATTGGGAAAAAACGCCGCTGAAGTCGCTCCCTTTGCATCTCCGGTTACCTTTGATGATCCGATCACTTCGGCACAAAGGATGGTTAAGATTCTTCGGGAAACCGAAAAGGCCGATATGGTGATTTGCCTGTCTCACAGCGGGCTATCAGAAAACAAAAAACGTTCGGAAGATGAAACCCTGGCCAGAGATGTAAACGGCATCGATATCATCATAAGCGGTCATACCCATACGAAGATAAAAAAGGCGTTACTGGTCAACGACACCATTATTGTTCAGGCATGGGCATACGGCAAGCAATTGGGCGTGATTGATATCGCATATAATGACGGTCGCGTTTTCCTTAAAAATTACAAGCTAGTGGATATCGATGATAAGATTAAGGGTGATACTCAAATTTCCAGACAAATTGAAGCGTTTAAGGCTGACATCAACCGCCAGGTTCTGGCTGAAGAAGGCCTCACTTTCAGAAAAATTCTTGCTGAAACGGATTTTGATCTTTTCCTAAAAACCGAGGAATCAAACCTGGGGAACCTCATTGCGGATTCCATACGGTGGTATATCAACAAAAACAATTATAACCCTGCAGATCCTTCCACCAAAGTTGTGGCTTCCATAATTTCCAACGGTGTTATCCGGGATCCGATTGTCAAGGGGAAAACCGGACAAATTGCGGTGTGCGATGTATTTCGCGCCATACCTCTTGGAATCGGCTTTGATGATGCTGAAACCATGGGTTACCCGCTGATTACCATTTATGTTTATCCGGCGGAATTGAAGAAAGCCTTAGAGGTCCTGACCAGCGTCTATCCGCTTAAAGGTAGCGACTATTTTCTGCAGGTATCAGGGATACAGTTTACTTACAACCCGTATCGTATGATATTCGATAGGGTTAGCGAAATCCGTATAGGAGATGAAGAAAACGGTTACCAGCTTCTGGACTACTCGGAATCAAATCGCAACCTGTTGCGTATTGGGGCCGACATTTACAACTCAACGTTTTTGAAGGTTATCGGAAATTTTACCTGGAATGTTCTGGATATTGTACCTAAAGATCGCAACGGGAATCCCATTGATGATTTAAAAACCATGCGTCTGGATTCGGACAAACAAAAATCTGGGATTCAAGAGCTTAAGGAGTGGAAGGCTGTTATGGAGTATATCAAAAGCTTTCCTGATACCGATGGTGATGGGTTGCCAGATATTCCTGAGAAATACCGGAAAAAATTAGGCAGAAATGTAATCGAGGCCAGTTTGAACCCGTACAAACTGCTCAAACGGGGAACTTATGTTACTTGGCTGGCATTTTCCGCACTACTGCTTGTGATTCTCTTAATTCTGACAGCAGGCTGGTTCATCATCAAAAAAATAAGAAGTTAAGGGTTCGTTTAAAAATAAATTTCAGGGCTCCTGACCTGGCGCAAAGCTGAATGCAACATATTCTATTAAACACTGCTATGAACTAAATTAAAAATGAACATCCAACATCGAACATACAACGTCGAACATCGAATGACTGTACACCTTCGGTGTTTCAATTTTATAATCTAAAGGAGCGAAGCGATATCCTTATTCGACGTTCGATGTTTAAAATGTTGCATTTGAAATTTCGACCGTGCTTTCATAACACTTGAAAAATATGTACACAGGTCAGGAGTTCTGAATTTACATTTCAGGAGCTTTCTTTTTAAGGCTCGGCAGTTTTCTCCCGTTGGCCTTTAACCGGTTCAGGGCTACTACACTTCCGAATATCATAAGTCCTCCGGTCCAGAAGCGCCAGGTAGCGGGATCCCCCAGAAAGAAAATACCCACTATGGCGGTGAAGATTACTTCGCCGGACATAAAAACCCCTCCTTCCCACCCACTGCAGTAGAAAAAGCCCTGGTTCATCAGAAGCTGTGCCGTTACTGAAGCAAGGATGATTCCCAGAATCATGACCCATTCAATGGGTGTGGAAGGCAGAATCGGGTGCATGATAAACTTGGGGAAGGTCACAAATGCGCCCATGGTACAGAAGTATAGATAGATGATGACAGGGCCATTTTTCTCCCGGAGCGTCTTAATCAACGTTACGGTTATCCCGGCAAACACCCCGCCCACGAGTGCGATGGTCTGCCCGAAAAGCCCCCCGGTGAGCTGAAAATCAAACAGAACCCCGATGCCGATCACGACCACGGTAATGCAGATGATTTCATGCTTTCCGATGCGCTCTCCGTAAATCAGAAAAGAGAAAATGGCGGCAAAGGCCGGAAAGGAATAGAAAATGACCAGGGCCGTGGATACCGGAAGCAAACGAATCGCCGTGATAATGGAAATAAAGGCAGCAGATCCGGTACACCCCCGGATGATCAGCAGGCGGATGTTATTTCCTTTATACAGATTGCTGTGGCGTCCGAAGATGGCGAGGAGTACAACTATACCGCCGAAGAACCTGTAAAAACCAATGTGCCAGATGGTAAATTGCGGACCAAGCAGCTTGATCAAAAGATTGAGAAGCGTAAACAATAATGCTGCTGACAGCATGAACAGCGGTCCGGCTACGCTAGCATCCAACTGTACCAGGCGTTGTGCTTTTTTCTGATTTTCCATTTTTACAAGGTTGAAGGGGTTTAGACTGAAGACTGAAGGGGTCTAAAGGGCACGATTGCCGTGCTTTGGCGGAATATGATTTTGCACTGAACAAGGCTTTAAAAGCACCTTCCCCCAACAGCCTTCCACCTTTCCACCTTATCCTTTGATACTTCTTGGCAAAAGCATCTGGTGAAGAGGACAGATAGATTTCGGGTTCTGGTAAAGTGCGCCTGCAAAGGCAGCCATATATTTTCTGATATCACCCATATTTGAGATCTCATCAGCATAGCCATGCTGGGCGCAATATACGGGCCTTGAGTAGTCGTGATATTCCTGTGCCATTTTGTTCATTTTATCTATTACCGGATCCAGATCCCTGCCGGCATCCTTTTCCTTTACAAGCCTGCGGGAAAAACTTGCTGCTGCTGCTGTTTCACCATGCATTACATATACTTCCGTAGTTGCTATTCCGAGAGTAAAGGCATTATGTCGGTTTGCAGTGGGTCCGCCCATAACATAATGTGCTGCTGCGGTTCCCTTTCTAAGCAGTATCAGCATTTGGGGAACGTCGGTTTGCTGTATGGAATAGATAAGGGACTGGCCTAATCCTAGAAGCTCTGCTTTTTCAGCAATGTCTCCCACGTCGATTCCTGATGTATCCTGGAACCAGACGATGGGCACCCTGTCTCTACCGCAAAGAGTTACGAATTCGTTCATCTTGATAAGACCCTGGCGGTAAAGCTTTCCGCCGATACCTGGATAGTCTGCATATTCCGGATAATTTTCTCCCAGAAATCCCTGGCGGTTGCCTATGCAAGCGACCAGGTATCCATCGACTTTGCATAATCCGGTATAAATCTCCGGTCCGTAACCGGGCCTAAATTCCATGTGTTCACTGCCGTCAACAAGGCGTGCCAGCACTTCGTCAAAATCGTACATCTGTTTCTGGTTAAAAGGGATCAGCCGATACAGGTCTTCTGCAGGAAATCTCGGGGGCTTGGGGTCCGCAACACGGAAAAATTTGGGATTATAGGCAGGCATGTCCTTCATATAATCCTTTACTCCGTCCAGCACCTGGGTTTCTTCATCGTAAACATATCTGAAAAATCCGGTTGCATCATAATGAATTTTCGCAGAACCAGGAGGTTCGACCTTAAACTGTTTTGCAGAAGCTATCAGTGCTTCGGCTCCTTCTTTGTCGAAATGTCCCTTGGGAGACATTCCGCTTAGTATTCCGCCGCCGCCAACAGCAATATTGCAGTTCTTATGGGCAAAAAGTATTGTGGGGCTGATTCCCTGGTACCCGCCGCCTGCGGGATTTGTTCCGTAAATAGCTGCAAGAATGGGAATCCCGGCTTGCTCCAGTTCAGCATGCCGGAAAAACGTAGTTCCACCACCACGTCGATTGGCATAGAACTTTTCCTGCTCGGTTAGTTTTACACCACTGCAGTTTACCAGCCAGACCAGCGGAATATTAAGCCGTTTTGACAGATCCGTTGCTCTCAGGATATTTTCGTACTGTCCGGGTACCCATGCGCCGGCCAGAAGCTTATTGTCAAAACCGATAATAACAGCCCATTTGCCTGAGATTTTTCCCAGTCCGTCGAAAACATTGGTTGTTCCTTCTTCGTTTTCGGCAGGGTTATAAAGGGTATGCAAAGGAGACCATGTTCCAGGATCAACCAGGTATCGAAGCCGCTGCCATACGGTCATCATACCACGGGCATTGATTTTTTCTTCAGGGAATCCAACGGCTTTGACCTTTTCAACGGCCTCCTTTATCCCAGCTTCTACTTTCTTTATTTGTTTAACATTTTCTTCGCTGCTTAAAATCTGGCCTTTATTAAGTTCGCGTCCAAATTCCGTCATTTTTTCAAAATAAGGTCTCATAGTTCTAAACTCCTGGTTTTATTTATTTTATTAATTCAGTTCTTTGAAGAACATTCTCACAGGATCTTTCAGGTGTTTAGGCCGAAGGAAAAAGTAGCTATTTTATCAGTTTCAGCCTTCAGTCTATCTATTTGAGTATTTACCATTTTCTATACTCTTTTATAAAAGCAGCGTCAATTTTAAAAATACTGATTTTACGAATTTATGAAGATTCATCTGCAACAGGCCACATTCCTTTTTCTTTCATGACAGATCTTAAGGTTTTAAGTGCCGAATTGACTGTTGGTATCCCGGCATAGGTGAAAGTCTGAAATATTGTTTCTGCAATTTCCTCCGGTGAACACCCGACATTCAAGGATGCCTGAATGTGAAGCTTCAGTTCATCAAGGCGGGAAAGTACTGTAAGGGTTGCGACGGTAATAAGCTGCCGGGTTTTATGGGGTATCTTTTCCCTGGCGTACATCCTGCCGGTAATAAACAGGGAAAGATCCTTTGCAAGATCTTTGTCAAAGCTTCGCCAGAGCTCAAACGGCCTTTCATCCTTAACATCTTTAAAATAAAGCTCGGCGGTTTTTTTTGTTTTTTCCGCTATCTCTTTATCCAATACAGACTCCTTTTGTGATAGTTCATCCACTAAGGTTATAATAGGATATGGTAAAAAAGCAAATCACGAAAGCACGAAATTGGGAAAACACGAAACTATAATTTTGTATTTTTCGTGTTTTCGACCTTTCGTGTTTTTGTGATAAAAATCTTTTTCCTTTCAGGCTTGTCCTGGTTAGGGT
>JASJGP010000183.1:0-5808 GCA_033791485.1 Desulfobacterales bacterium
ACCCTTTTTACCACCAGGGTTATCCGAACACCCTGGATCTAAAGTGTGCGAGAAATAGTTTTTGCATCGATTCAGATATCCTTTCCGGCATTACCTCCAAGACCTTTTACTTTCGATGTGCCTCCCGGTTCAATTAGGTCGCCGAATTACAGGAATTCCGAAATTGTGGTCAATTTGCACCTTTTGAAAATCCCGGGACATGCCGATATGTGTTTAGGGGACGTTGATTACAAGTTGCACAAACAAAAAGAAACGAATGAATGTTGGATCGCCGCAGTTTTAAAAGATACAGTTAGTAAGTCAGCGGGGTCAGGGCCCCACATTTGACAATTGGGCAGCGGGTCGGTGACGAAATGATGCGTTTCTAAGAAAGGTAATTTCGCATCCCAACAATAGTGGAAGTCAAATGTCGCAATGATACCAGTATCTGGCGCGAGTCTTCTGCCCAGATGCTCGAATAAAATGGTTCATTTACAAGGTTGAAATATAGCAATTTAGTGGAGATAAATTTGTTTCCTATAGCGCTTATACTGGCCGTTCTCGTTTTTATCACTGTAGGGATCTTAATCTCAGCAATTTCAATCCTCAACATCTACCACAGGCATAAAAAGCGTCGCTCTCCGTTTACCAATAAATTCCTCAGAGGACCTGGACAATCCTTGATCGAAAAGCTTGACGATATCAACGACGAGTTGTTTAGCTACCTGGCAATGATGATTGCTATGCCAATAATGCTTTATGCATTCTACATCTCGGACCTCTACTATAAAAACAGGCCACTATCGTTGAATTTAGCCCTCGTCTACATTGTCGCTGGGGTACTCATTATCGGCTTCCTGATTTTCAAAATGGTTCGGCTTCTCAACCTTCGCCGCATCACTCGCCTCGGATATGAGGGGGAGGTGGCGACAGGGCAGGAATTAAACCAGATGATGCTTCAAGGCTATCATGTCTATCACGATTTTGTGGCGGACAAATTTAACATTGACCACATCGTTGTCGGGCCGGCTGGGGTATATGCCGTGGAAACCAAGGCCAGGTCCAAGCCGACTTCAGGAAACAGATCGACAGACTACAAAGTGACATATGACGACAAGTGTATTCAGTTTCCCAACTGGAAAGAATTCAAGCCGCTGGAGCAGGCCAGAAATCAGGCGACCTGGCTTGAACGATGGCTTTCCTCAGCTACGGGCGAAAAGACCCTTGTTCGGCCTGTAGTGGCGCTCCCTGGATGGTTTACCACTCGGATGTCATCAAATGGCATTCCGGTCATTAACCCCAAAAGATTTACTGAAATTGCCTGAGTTGCCGACGGGAACAGATTAGATGAGCGCCGAATAAAAAGCATCGTTCATCAGATCGATCAACGATGCCGAAACATAGAATCCAAAGCTGTTGAAGGGCTGGGGGGAGGGAAGTGAAACCCTAATACCGGCTTTTTATACTGGACCGTATTATTTGGAGGTTGATACCATGACAGGCACTGAAACCTTTGGTTGGTTCGCCGGCCTCCTGATCCTGATCCCGATATCAGCAGTGTTGGCATGGTGTGGGTTTGTTGTGCTGCACTGGGTGGTGAACAGTGAAGTACCGTTTCTTCGCACAGCGCTGATCTTATCGATCATCATCATTGCCAAGTTTGTGACTCCAGCGGTGGCGGCAGCCGACGAACTGGATGTGCTGGCCGACCAGCTTCTGGAGCAGGCATCGGAGGCACAGCTGGAAGAGGGGATGGATACGATCAGGCAGATCTACGATGCCATTGGTGGGACGCAGCAGGACTTCCGCACAGTGATGGACAATTTATCCATCGAAACCGATGATGTGCCGGTGACCATGTATCGGTTCATCAACTACTGTTTGGCGCATACGTTAGATCTTGGTCAGTTTAGGTTCTTTAAGATCGACCATGATGCGGCAACCCGATTCGGGGTTCATGTGAGGAGGTGGTAATGGGATACACACGCAAGAATGCTCACCGTGGCGCAGACTTCAGGTAAAAGGCATGGGGTGATCGATCTGAATAGGGGGTGCTGGTTTCCGGCACCACCTATTTTTTTGTGGCCTGCATTTCATGCACCCATCTGTGCACCCACATGCCCAAAAACGGCAAAAACGGGACTTTGTGTGGGCTCCAACGAATGGTGACAATGGGGGGCCTGAACTCATTGATAATATAAACGGATTCACAACGAAAAATGGTAATGACCGGTAATAAATCTTGTCAATATCCGGTGATTTTCCACCATCATTTGTTAATTCCCGATTGATGTTCGTAACTTTTCGTAATTAAACAATAAAGATTCTTATAAATTTTCCATTTTTCGTCATGGAAAAGTCGCATTCCCGATACCATCCTGGGATGTTAAGAGCCGCAAATCCGGGTTTTAAACCTTCGATCCTATTACCACCTCCTGGATTGATAACGCCGATAACTGGATGAGACCCCGGCAAGCGCGTATCAATTTGATTGACATAATTGCCTACTGATATTATTTTTGTAGCAGTCTGCATCAGAATGGTGCAGACTGCCGCACTATTACATGGGCCGATGACGGGAGGTTTTGATGACTACAGTATCATTAAGAATAGACAAAGAATTGGCGCTTCAAGCTGAACGGGAGGCCAGAATTCAGAATAGATCAAAGGCTAAACAGATTGAATATTGGGCAAAAGTAGGCAAGGCGATTTCATCAAAATTAAATATTGCGGATGTTTTTGCTGTGTCTCAAGGTATAAAAACGATCAAGTTAGAGGTGTCCCCATCTGTTCAATCTATTCTTGTTAATTCAGACGCTGTTTTTAATGATCTCGAAAATGATCGGGATAGAGGATTTCTTACAAAAAAGGTAACATCTGCCAACGTATATTATGAGGCAAGCGTTGAACATCCCGGCTACTTGGATCGGGTGAATTCAGTTACCCAAAAAAGACAGACGGGTTCTTTTGAAAACGGTGAATTCAAGGCGCTCTAATGACAACTCCAAGACAGCTTTGGGTATTGGCTGGCGGGAATGGTGCAGGCAAGTCTACATTCTACAATCTGTATCTTGCCAAATACGGTATCAAGTTTGTGAATGCAGATTTGATAGCTCAAGATATTGATCCGGAGAACACGGAGGCAATAAGCCATCAAGCTGCAACCGTGGCTGCAAAGATCAGAGAAGACTTGATCTCTCAAGGAATTTCCTTTTGTTTTGAAACGGTTTTTTCTCATGAATCAAAAATCGACTTTATAGGTCATGCAAAGGCCAGTGGCTATAAAATAATCCTTGTATATATTCATTTGTTTGATTCAAGCTTGAATGAAGCCAGGGTTAAGCAACGTGTCGCTGAAGGAGGGCATAACGTACCAACAGAAAAGATTCACTCACGAATACCCAGAACGCTCAAACACATCAGAACAGCTCTATCTATTGTCGATGAAGCGAGAATCTTGGACAATTCATCAAGGGACGACCCATTTAGACAAATTATTGTGATGAGGGATGGAAACTATGATGTAAAAGTTGATCCTTTACCGAAGTGGGCAAGGGATCTTCTTCCCGCCTAATGAAATGCAATCCTTGCCGGAAAGGGCCACAACCTTTTCGGGAGTCTTTAGTCACCTAAAGATATTGGAACTTTGATAATTGATAGGTACGATCTCTCATAGAAAGATGAGCATTCGCCAATAAAAATGGGCCGACCTTTAAAAAGTCAACCCATCAAAATGAATAGATCAATTCAGACCCGCAGAAAATGCGGTTCGTTCCGTGTTGACATATAACCATAGATCTGGCATATCCGTTTTCAAAAAAGAAAGTCCTGAAAGGGCTATTTTTATATCTTAGCATTCAATGATAACGGAAAGTTACAAAGCTGCAAACTACAATATCCGTCTTTTTTCAGGACCATCATATAATTGTTGCATAATCTTGTATTGAATACTATAGTTAGCACTATGAAACCAAGACAATTTGAACTTTTTGAAAATATTGACTACGAAGAGAATAAAGTGCCGAACATTAGAAAAATTACTGGGTATACTATTTATAATACCGAACAAAAAAGAAGAATAAAAAGCAATGATTTACCAGATTTCTATCCAGACCTTCCTTTAAAAAAATACGACATTATCTATGCCGATCCACCTTGGGATTATGGTGGTAAAATGCAATTCGATAAAAGTAGTAAAGGTGTAGATGAAATCAATTTAGAAAAAGGTATTTTTATTAGTTCCGCTAATTTTAAGTATCCAACAATTAAGTTAAAAGATTTAATAAAAATTCCTATTCGGGAAATATCAAAAGATGATTGTTTGTTATTCATGTGGGTAACTAGCCCCCATCTTGATCATGGTATTCAACTTGGTAAAAAATGGGGTTTCAATTACAGAACTATCGCATTCGTTTGGGATAAAATGGTACATAATCCGGGGAAATATACACTATCATACTGTGAATTATGTTTAGTCTTTAAACGTGGTCGAATCCCTAATCCAAGGGGCGCAAGAAACATCAAGCAGCTAGTAAGAGTACCACGAGGTAAGCATAGTGAAAAACCTGTTGAAGTCCGCAATGGAATTGAAGAAATGTTCCCCACTCAAAAAAAGATAGAATTGTTTGCAAGAGACAAGCCTAAAGGATGGGATGTTTGGGGTCTTGATGTTAGAGAGGTTTATGAAGAAATCGTTAATTAAGTAACGGCGCAATATAGTTTTCAAAATGGTCTATTAGATTTTCTGGACTTGTTGGATCTCGCCAAAAAAAATAATGGCCTTTATACCCTCCATACCAACATGTAATTTCTCTTACTCTACAAGGATCTCTTGTTATATCACCTAAGAAAACAGTCCAGAAAGGAAGGACATCTGAACCTAAATTTCCTTTTTTTCTGAATATTTTTAATAGTCCCGGTGTAAAAAATTTACATGACCTTTCATGAGCATTACCTCTTCCATCAGCTCTTTTCCCCCCCTCTACCCATCCATCCTGCCTTTTGACTTCTACGTATATTGTTTTTTTGTAGTACGATTGTCTATTGCATAGTCTGGGAAAACCCCATGGTTAGTGATTTCCTCTTGAGGCGTATATATTTCTGCTAATTCTTGTTCTTCAAGTTCTACATCGACATATACCTTTTTAAATTCCTTAGGCCTCTTTCTAATTCTATATTCAGTGTTTTCAAATATAATTTCAAGAGCTTCAAAAAAATCTTGTTCAGCTATCCCTGCATTTTTACCACTATAATCTTGCCATTTTTTTCTTAATCTATTTGCATCGCTTCCCATTTTTAATCTAACAAAGACCCTGTCGAAACCTCAAGTGCTTCGGCTATTTTTTGTAAATTTGTTACAGTTAGATTTTTTTCTGCACGTTCTATCATGCCGATATAAGTTCGGTGTAAATTAGCTTTAGAAGCTAGCTCTTCTTGGGTCAGCCCTTTTTCTTTTCGATTTTCTCTAATATTATTGCCAATTATTATGAGTAGTTTTTTATTCATTTTCTTTTTTTTTGGCGGCATGATAACTATAGTCATCATCAATGTCTACATACTACGATTAGCATTATGCTGATTAATCACTTAAATTTGGTTGAAAACACTATAATATCAAGGTGTGCATCCCTTTCATTAGAATAACATTTAAATAAATCGTTGGAGTTCTATTTGGATATTGAGTTATGAATATATTGGCTATTGTTTGGAGAATTAGGAAAACTAAGATTTTTTCTGTTTAAATTAATGGAAATTCAAGATATAAAAAAAATATTATACCTGAATTTTGCACGATAATTTAAAAGAGACAAGAAACCATCTGGGAATCCT
>JASJGP010000184.1:0-2871 GCA_033791485.1 Desulfobacterales bacterium
CAACAGGGGAAATTGATTTTAATGATGAAATGTCCATAGGATTAACCTGTGATGGCGTCGTAGAAAGTCCCATCTACTGCGTTGCAGCGCTTTTTTATCTCGCTGACCTTTAGCGGGGGTATATGGAACTTGGAACGATGCCATCGGTGATACTTTTTTCGAAACGCTTTAAATTTCTGTTAAAACAGACAATATCGTTAACTTAAAACATAAGACTTAACATCTAAAACCAGCTGAATTCGACTTTTTACGAAACCGTCTAATTTAATTGGAATACCGGAGAATACCATGGACAACTCATATGAGACAATTTTGGATGCAGCAGATATCGACCGCATAATAACAAGGATTACCCATAAAATTCTTGAGGTGCACAGAGGTGCAGAAAATCTTACGCTAATAGGAATTCAAACACGTGGCGTCTATCTTGCGAAACGTCTCCAGGCTAAAATCAAAAAGATCGAAGGGATTGAAATACCGACCGGAGACATGGATATCACACTGTATCGTGATGACTGGACACGTATCAGCCACCATCCGGTAGTACAGGCTACGGATATATTATTTTCAGTTGATGGGAAGCAGATTATCCTTGTTGATGACGTTCTTTATACAGGCCGAACGACAAGAGCCGCAATGGATGCTGTAATAGATTTCGGAAGGCCTGACCGTATTGAACTTGCGGTACTGGTTGATCGAGGACACAGAGAGCTTCCCATCCAGGCAGATTATGTGGGGAAAATTGTTGAAACGAGGCGCAGGGAGACAATAAACGTACTGCTTGCCGAGCATGATGGAGAAGACAGAGTTGTGATAGGATAGAGGGAAAAAGCAGATGAGCAGTAAAGCGCATAAAAAAAATGCCCCAAGGGCAGTAAAGACAGGTATTATAACTGTGTCAACAACCAGATCTTTAAAAGATGATAAAAGCGGCCTATGGATAAGCAAACGTGCTAAAAGGGAGGGACACGAGGTTGTATTTCATCAGGTTATAACGGATGAAATCGAAATAATAACTCGAACAGTCATGGACGTTATAAGAGATCTTTCCCCGCAGGCTCTTCTGGTTACAGGCGGAACCGGTATCAGCAGTAAAGATGTTACCATTGAAGCTGTTCGTCCGCTTTTTACAAAAGAACTTACATCATTTGGACCCATTTTTGCCCAGCTCAGCTTTGAACAGATAGATTCAGCGGCCATTTTATCACGTGCCACGGCCGGAGTTATAGAAAAGACAATATTGTTCTGTATGCCTGGAAGCATAAACGCCTGTAAGCTTGCCTGCAAAGCCATAATCTTTCCCGAACTCGGGCACCTTGTTCATCATATCCACGAATAATAACCTTGATGACTAAGCAAGAAGGCTCATCTACTGCGTTCCAGCAGTTTTCCAGGAACTCGACATACTATAGAGTATAGTCTCGTCCCTGAAAAACTGCTGCGCCTTGTATATGAACCTTCTTGCTTAGCCATCCGGCATGAGCACATCAATTTTAAGGTTTAAAATGCAAAAACCGGTTAAAAAAAATAGCCTGATAACGGCAGTTGTTGCTAATTCAAAGGGAGAAATTTTTGAACTGGAAGGCTACGGCGCTGTTGGTATGGCCGGTTCTGCCCTTACACCTCTTACAACGGAGGATACCGTCAATATGCCCTTTGGCAGTGAACTTATGTTCCTGCCGGACAGAAAACCGATTCTTTTTAATGCGGTCAGTGACAGGATTGAAACTCTCATAGAAAACCCCTTTGTTTCCGGCGAAAAGATATTTCCGGTAGCGGCCTTTAATTCGCCTGGATATGTTACTTCCTATATCAGTGCGTATGAAGAAGAGAAAGATGCAGGATATCTTCCGCTTTTTTCATATGGAGCAGCAGGATGGCAAAATGGAAAGTTCAGATCCACAGCAATCCTTGTGGATGCAGAAAAACGCCAGGATTTGCGACATATGAAGCACGAAGATGTAGTCGCCGGGGTTTACAGGTTAAGAAAGAAAATGCCTTCTAACCGGCTCAGAGGACATCTGGAAAAATGTGCATTGACGTATGGTTGCCCGGCAGGAAAGAACTTTTTTCTTGGTAGATATGAAGCTCCGCTTCCAACTTCAAAATATTGTAATGCAAAATGCCTGGGGTGCATCTCGCTTCAGAAAAATGACAAAATTCCATGTAGCCAGGACAGGATTTCATTTACACCATCTCCTGAGGAAATAGCCGAAGTTGCCCTGGAACATATCCGAAAGGTTAAAAACAGCGTGGTCAGCTTTGGACAGGGTTGTGAAGGTGATCCCCTGCTGGCAGCAGATGTTATCGAACCTGCTATACGCATGATACGAGCTAAAACCAGCCACGGTACGATAAATATTAACACCAACGGCAGCAGGCCCGATATTCTTGAAAAGCTTTTTGATGCAGGGCTGGACAGTATGCGCATCAGCATCAACAGTGTCAGAAAAGAGTGTTACAATGCCTATTTCCGGCCGCAGAGTTACAGCTTTTCGGATGTTTTAAAGGGGATTGACAAAGGAGTGTACAGGGGATTTTTTGTTTCAATCAACTATCTGAACTGTCCGGGGTTTACGGATACGCCGGAAGAAATTAAAGCTCTGATTTCGTTTATTGAAAAGCATAAGGTCAACATGATTCAGTGGAGGAACCTAAACTTTGATCCGGTTAGATACTGGAAAGTGATGAATAGGGCTGCAAAACACGGTAAACCGGCCGGTATGAAAAAAGCACTAAAACAAATTCGGAAATCTTTTCCAACTTTAAAACATGGCTACTTTAACCCGCCAAAAGAGAAATTCGGTGTAAAAAATGTTGCTCTCGTAAAAAGTCCGCTTTAAACGGTTTCGTACTCCGCCGCAGGCGGAT
>JASJGP010000185.1:0-3885 GCA_033791485.1 Desulfobacterales bacterium
TAATACTTTGCCTGATGCAGCTCGTGTTGCAATCGGGCCGTCAGCGGGTTTAAATTCAGGTAAATCTGAGTCCCATTGTTCCGGCAGGTTACCTTTTATTGCATTAGTCCATTGCTCTGCCAGGTCGGAATAAGCGGTTTCATAGGCATCAAATTTTTTTTGCCAGTGTGACTGGGCTGCCTTTCCTCTTCCTACACATTTACGGCAGGAATCGTAAACTTCCTCAGGCACATGAAAAGAATCATCAACAGGAAATCCCAGACGTTCTTTGGTAAGACGGACTTCTTCTTCACCCAGCGGAGCGCCGTGGGCATCGGACGAGCCTTGTTTGTTAGGGCTGCCAAAAGCGATCTCGGTGCGCAGCATAATCATAGAAGGTCTTTTTGATTCCGCCTTTGATTCTTCAATAGCATTTTTAATGGAATCGATATCATTGCCGTCATCAACTTTAATCACATGCCAGTTGTAAGCTTTGAATCGAAGGGCGACGTCTTCCGTAAAGGCGATATCCGTGCTTCCTTCAATGGAAATTTTATTGTCGTCGTAAATACAAATCAGTTTGGACAGCCCAAGATGTCCGGCAAGAGATGCGGCTTCGGATGAGATTCCTTCCATCATGTCGCCGTCTCCGCAAAACATATATGTATAGTGGTCTATGATTTCGGCATCTTTCCGGTTAAAAAAGGTTGCAAGATACTGTTCAGCCAAAGCCATACCCACAGCATTTGAAAATCCCTGTCCAAGGGGTCCGGTTGTAGTCTCAACGCCGGGAGTATGGCCAAATTCAGGGTGTCCCGGGGTTTTGCTTTCCCATTGCCGGAAATTTTTTAAATCATCAAGGCTAAGATCATATCCGCTAAGATACAAAAGACTGTAAAGAAGCATGGAGGCATGCCCCCCTGAGAGGACAAATCGGTCCCTGTTTGGCCAGTCGGGATTTTGCGGGTTATGATTTAAAATTTTAGTCCATAGGATATAGGCAGCAGGCGCAAGGCCCATTGGTGCTCCGGGATGTCCGGAGTTGGCTTTTTGAACTGCATCAATTGAAAGTGTACGGATTGTATTAATGCAAAGTTCGTCGATTTTATCCTGGCCTACTGGCAAGCCTTGATTCATGATTTAACTCTCCTTTTCTTAAGTTTTAGTATTGATGGCGTCGTAAAAAGTCGAATTTACCACAGAGGCCACAGAGCTCACAGAGATAAATAGTTAATAAAATAAGATATTCTCTGTGTTCTCTGTGAGCTCAGTGGTGAATAATGACTTTTTACGAACTTATCAGGATTTAAAGCGCTCTTAAATATTCCGGTTTCAGCTCTATCCTGCCAGCAAGGGCTTCATCTATCAGTTTCAATGTCGCTTCTTTTTCCTTTGGCAGTCTTGCCCGTATGGGGAGGTAATTCGAAGCATGGTTCGCATGAAAAAGTCCCCTTGAAAGGTTGGTATTAGCGATCATGATTCTCAGTTCTTCAAGCATTTCGTTGGGATCAGGGAGTAAAAAATTGCCGGATTCGTAATCGTTGCACAAAGGGGTGCCGGGTATCAGCATTAAACTTAAAGCTCCCACATATTCAGGATCTATTGCTGAAAGAACTCTTCCGGTTTCTTTGGCATGTATCTTAGAACGCTCTTTTCCAGCAATTCCCAGAAGAACTGTAATCGAAAGCTTGATGCCTGCCGATCTTGCCTTTTTTCCCATCTCGATCATATGCTGCGAAGTCGCACCCTTGTTTATATTTTTCAGGGTAACATCATCACCTGTTTCAAGACCCATATAGGCAATACCGAGCCCATGTGCTTTAAGCTCTTTTAGTTCATCAGGGCTTTTCATATTCAGGCTTTTTGCATTGGCATAAGTACCGACCCGTGTGACCCAGGGAAGCTGCTTTTCAATTTCTACAAGAATTTTCATCAGTCTTTTCTGGGGGATAATCAGTACGTCACCATCGCACAGGAAGACCCTGCGCTGGCGCTTGGAATAATTGGCCGCAAAAGCAAGATCTTCCATAATAATGGAGTCTGGCTTTATTCTGAAGCGCTCTCCCATGTAGGTTCCGCAGAATGTACACTTGTTGCGTGAACACCCCACAGTTACCTGGAGCAAAATGCTGTTTGACTCGCTTGGCGGCCTTATAATATTTCCTTCATAATGCATTGTTATCCCCCAAAGATGACTTCTAAAACAGACTCTTTATTTCAAGCACAAAGCAACAAAGAACACAAGGGATTTCATAGTCCAAGTTTTGCTATACAGTCCATGAAAGCGTTGGAAAAGGAATCCGAAACATTTTCCTCCTGGCCAACCTCCGAAATGTCTGTCGCTTTGTTTTTCCCTCTTCCATACTCAACATCCCATCCCAATTTTCTCAACATTTCGATCAATTCCAATGCCTGTTCCTTTGTCGCATCATCTCCTATATTTCCTTCTACAATAAAAAATTTCATTTAACTCCTCCTTTTTTTCAGATAATGTATTATCTAAATTAATGGCTTTTTTTAAATATGCAAATAAAAAATAGTGTTGAGTTTATTCGGTTATAATGATAGCTGTAAATTATCCTTTTATAACAAGGACTCGTAAAAATATCACCAATGGCTACCACGCCATCAAAATTATGAGGTATGATAAATGATAAAAAACCAGGCGGATATAGAATGGGAGAATCGCAGACTGTGCAGTGACGACAATTGTATTGGAGTAATAGGCTCTGACGGGCGCTGCAAGGAATGTGGGAAACCTTATGAAGGTAAGTTGCCGGAAGAAACTACAAACCTGAAAGCGGATTTTGATGAAGAGCCTGTGGTAAAAGAAGAGCCTGATACCTCTGAGCAACCCGGGGATAATGAAGAAGAAAAATCACATCCTGATATAGAATGGAAGAATCGCAGACTATGCAGTGACGGCAATTGTATCGGCGTAATAGGTCCTGACGGGCGCTGCAAGGAGTGCGGAAAACCATTGGAAAGCGTGTAAACTTTTTTAGTTACTCAAGTTTTGATGGACTCGTAAAAAATATCACCGATGGTGCCCGCAGGAAATGCCCTTGGGGCGCTAAGTAGAAAGTTCCATTTTAGTATTTATAAGCCGGTATAATAATCATGTTTTTATTAGATTTAATTCCAGCGCCTACGTTACGTGATTTCGCAGATATTCTTTTTCTTACTTTCGTCACTTACCAGCTTTATGTCTGGTTCAGAGAAACTCGTGCGCTTCGTGTCCTTATCGGTCTTTTAGTGCTTGGAGCGATTTATTCCCTGGCAAAGATGTGGGGATTTTTCCTGACTACCCGTGTTTTTCAGGTTTTATGGCAGGTATTGTTAATCCTTTTACTGATACTATTTCAGTCCGAAATCAGACAGGTTTTAGAAAAGGTCAGCCCTCTCCGTTATCTTAGATCCCGAAAGCGCAATTTTCACGGTGCTTTTATAAAGGATCTTGTTAGAACGCTTTTTGAACTGGCTGATGAAAAAACAGGTGCGCTAATCGTTCTTGTAAGGAATGACAACCCTGACGAATTTATTCATTCGGGCCACACTATAATGGCTCTTCCCGAGCCTTCACTAATTAAAACCATCTTCAGCCGTCACGCCCCGGCACACGACGGTGCTGTTATATTGTCTCAGGATTGCATTACACAAATGGGATGCGTTTTGCCTTTATCTGAAAAAAAAGGAATTCCTGAGCAATATGGAACCCGCCACAGGGCAGCCCTTGGCATTTCAGAAAAGACAGATGCTGTTTGCCTTGTTGTTTCCGAAGAACGGTCCGAAGTCTCTACAGTGACAGCCGGCGAAATCAGAACCTGGGAGAAGCAGGAACTTTTAGCTGAAAAACTTAAAGATTGGCTTGGTATTACGGAAAGTCCTTCTGTTACACCAAAAGAA
>JASJGP010000186.1:0-3014 GCA_033791485.1 Desulfobacterales bacterium
AGTACCATTTTCTATGGTTCCTGTCTGTTTCTCAAGATCAATATCCATACTGCTTCCGGCAAGGGTATCTTTCCCGGCCACCATGCTCACATTGCCTTTGGCATATGCTTTCATGTTTTTGTAATCAAAACTGATATAGTCGGCGGAAAGTTTTTTATCGTTTTTGGTTAAAGTCACACTCCCCTTTGCAATGTACCGAGAAGATTTGTCGTCATAAAAAATTTCATTCGCTTCAATTTGCCACGGTGATTCAGGATCGATGTCGGATAGAGAATCGAATAATTGGTCAGGCTGTTGTGCTGCAGCACATGGATGTATAACGGTGAAGATGATTATTATGAGCATAAACCGGGTAATATTCCTACCCAGCCTCACAGCTTCAAAGTCTTTTGGTTTTCTGATTTTTCTTTGTTTGGTTGTAATCAATAGCCTAATTTAAATTTCTGATTATAACATATTGAACATGATTAATTTTTAGAGTATAAAACCAACTAAATGATAAAATCAAGATGTAGTTGAGTACAATACAGTTTCAATATGTTATAGTAGAATGATCCAATAGAGAATTTACCATGAAAGTGTTATTAACCAACGATGACGGGATACATGCTCAGGGGTTGTGGGCTTTATACAAAAGGTTTGCAGGAGATCATGACGTCACAGTGATTGCTCCCGACCGTGAACGAAGCGCCGTAGGACACGGAATAACCTTGAATGAGCCACTTCGCACAACACATGTTGAAGTAAACGGTGGATATAAAGGGTATGCTGTAACCGGAACTCCGGCGGATTGCATTAAACTCGGTGTCCTGGAAATTCTTGATGAAAAGCCCGATATTGTAATTTCCGGAATAAATCCGGGCGTAAACGTAGGTGTTAATATCAATTATTCAGGGACAGTAGCAGCAGCCAAAGAGGCTGCGTTTTACGGAATGATCGCAATTGCCGTTTCCATACAAGGAACTGAAGCAAACTATTATGATGATACAGCCATTTTTATAGAAGCTTTATCAAAAAAAGTGTTTGAAAAAGGGCTTCCCTTTGGAACATTTCTTAATGTTAATATACCCGATATGCCTGTGAAAGAAACGGCCGGCCTTCGTTTCAGCAGGCAGGGAGTCAAACTTTTTTCTGAATATTTTGAAAAACGGACCGATCCGAGAAACCGTACATACTACTGGCAGGGATGTGATTCCCAGCTTCTCGATAATAGTACTGATGTTGATTCAGCTGCTATTTGCAACAATTTTATTTCCATAACCCCCATTAAATGCGATATGACTGATTACAAAGTGCTTGATGACCTGCAAAACTGGAAAATTGAAATTTGAACCGTGAACCCTTTGTATCAGCTATTCGGAAGAATAACCAAATATGAAGAGTATATTTATAAAGAATATAAGAGCTGGAGATTTGGTTGATGATATTTTCGTATTATCAGAAAAAACAATGGCTCAAAAACGGGATGGGAATAATTTTTTAAATATCACTGTTTCGGATAAAACCGGTAATATTAAGGGTGTTATATGGGACAGAGTTGATGACATCTCCGCAGGCACAGCTACCGGTGATTTTGTGCAAATTCAGGGAACAGTTTCTGAATACAAAGGAAGGCTTCAGCTCGTTGTGAAGAAAATGGCATCAATTCCTACAGATTCGGTTAACCCTTCTGATTTTCTTCCTGCAACGCGTCGTGATATCGATAAAATGTTCTTGCGTCTTTTAAAGATGGTAGCTTCCATGGAAGCGGGGCATATAAAAAAGCTCTTTGAAGCATTCTTTAATGACGTGGATTTTGTCCGTAAATTTAAAAATGCTCCGGCAGCGAAAAAAATGCATCATGCCTATATCGGTGGTCTCCTTGAGCACACATTGTCCATGGTGCTTCTGGCGGACAGGATTGCCGGGCATTACAGCGGCGTTGACAGGGACCTTCTGCTTGCAGGAGCAATACTGCATGATATCGGCAAGATCAGGGAATTTAATTATAAATATAGTATAGACTATTCAGATGAAGGCAGGCTTCTTAGTCATATAGTTATTGGAATTATGATGCTGGATGAAAAACTCGAAGAGGTTGAAGATTTTCCACAAGACCAGGCCGTTTTGCTCAAGCATATGATTATAAGTCATCATGGGACAAGGGAATTCGGTTCACCTGAACCGCCCAAAACAATAGAGGCTGTTTTATTGAACTACATTGACGAAATTGACGCCAAGGTAAAGGGCATTCGTGATTTTATGGCAACAGAAGACCCGAATGAGTCGTGGACATCATATCATCGCCTGCTTGGGCGTCATTTTTACAGAGGGAAGGGGGATTAACCCTACAACTACAGTTATCACTAACCGTGTTACGGGGTACGGTGTATAAGAATTATTCCCAATTAACATCTTGTCTGTCTGCGTGCGGGCACGCACAGGCAGGCAACTCGTAACACGTAACCCGGAACTCGCAACCCGTAAACCGCAACAATATTGCATGACACAAAAAGAAGTTGCTACTAACTAAAGCTGATACGTTAAAATGTAGGCTAATTGACTATGTTCATTACACTTGAAGGAATAGAAGGTTCCGGGAAGACGACGCAGATAAACAATATCGACCGTTTTCTTGAAAAGAAGGGTCATGACTGTGTGATTACAAGAGAGCCGGGCGGCACAAAGATTGGGAGAAAAATAAGGTCAATCCTTCTCGATCCTGAAAATAAAGGAATGGAACCGATGGCTGAGCTCCTTTTATATTTTTCAGACCGAGTTCAGCATGTAGAGACAGTAATAAATTCTGCTTTATCTGAAGGTAAAACGGTAATATGTGATCGCTATTTCGATGCAACGCTGGTTTATCAAGGTTATGCAAGGGGCCTTGATATGAAGCTGATCACACGGCTGCATGAACTGGTACTTGAAGGATTAAAGCCGGATATAACCTTCCTCCTTGATCTTTCACCTGAAATCGGCCTTTCACGAGCCTGGAAGCAGATCGATAACGGCTCAAGGACCGGGGATGAAAC
>JASJGP010000187.1:0-4995 GCA_033791485.1 Desulfobacterales bacterium
TGGGCGAGGAAGATAGCTGGTGAGATGATAAGTTGAGATATTGCTAATTCGAGAGAGCACTATTTGAATATCGAATATCGAACAAGGAATTTCGAATGACGAAGTGTGGAATCGCAGAGCGCTAGCTTTTTACATATTAAAAATGATAGAATACCTTACTTCGATATTCATAATTCCTTGTTCGATATTCTGCGGTTTAAAACAAACTTGTAAGCTTGATTTTTATTAAAAAGTTAAAGAAATACAGCTAAAAAATTTATATTAAGTTATTGCAAAACTATGTAAATACGACTATTTAACACTGTATGATGGCATGGAATAAGGAATATTTTTTAACATGACTACAAACTTAATTGCATTTATCATTGTTCTGGGCATCCTTATATTTTTTCACGAACTGGGTCATTTTCTAGTCGCCCGGCTATTTGGTGTTGGTGTTGAAAAGTTTTCATTAGGATTTGGGCCCAGGGTTTTTGGAAAAAAAATCGGTATTACGGATTACCGTGTATCAGCCATTCCCCTGGGGGGATATGTTAAGATGGTGGGCGAAGAGCCTGATGCCGAAATTGATCCCAAGGATATACCCATCTCTTTTACTCACAAGCATGTCTTTAAACGTATATTAATTGTTGCAGCAGGACCATTTTTTAATTTTCTCCTGGCAGCGATAATATTTTTTGTGATGTTTCAAATATACGGCATCTTTGTATTAAGACCTTCCATTGGTTCTGTTCTGGACGGAAAACCAGCACAAAAAGCCGGGCTTATGAAAGGAGATATGATTGTTGCGATTGATGGTACCCGCGTTGAAAAGTGGGAAGATATGGCTCATCTAATTGCATTAAGCGATGGCAGGCAAATTGAAGTGACAGTGCGCCGCGAAGAATCTGAGTTTGATGTAGCTATTGTGCCTGAACTTAAAGTCGACAAAATATTTGGAGCAGAGATAAAAAGCTATATTATAGGGATAGGCAGCGGAAATGATGGATTTGTAAAAAAGCTGAATCCTTTTCAAGCCTTTTCAGAGAGCATAAGCGAAACATGGAAGTGGACAAAAAGAACTGTAACAGGTATTGCCAGGTTGATTAAAGGTACAGAGTCTGTAAAAACCATAGGCGGTCCGATTCTGATTGCACAGATGGCCGGTCATTATGCAAAGAAAGGGATAGCCAGCTTATCGTTTTTTATTGCGATTATAAGCATAACCCTTGCGATAATTAATTTCATCCCGATACCTGTTCTGGACGGAGGACACTTGCTTTTCTTCTTTTTGGAAGCGGTAATAGGTCGCCCTGTTGGTTTAAAGATACGTGAAGTGGCACAGCAGGCTGGAATGTTCCTCCTTATCATGCTGATGATATTTGTTTTTTATAACGATATAGCGCGTATATTTTTTAACTAAAAATGGAATCGCTTCGCTCTATCTTTTTATATTATTATCACGAAAACACGAAAGAGGGAAAGCACGAAATAAGTATGTAAATTTATTGTAATGAACTAATAAAGCCAAAGACTTTCTCTTTTTCGTGTTTTCATAATTTCGTGTTTTCGTGATGAAAGCTTTTAGTTCACCAATAAATCTGTATTTATATTTTATTCCAACAATCAACAATCAACAATCGACAACAACCAATTATTATCATGCCCCACAGACTTGAAATAGCGCTTAAACCCGGACTCTTTGATGCAGTAGGTGAGGGGGTTCGTCAAAAGGCCAAAAACTATTTTGGGCTTGAATTTGACGAGGTTCGCACTGTAAATATTATCACCATTGATGCCGAGCTGTCTGGCGATCAACTTAAAACCATTCAGGATGAAATATTTACAAACCCTGTAACTGAAGTTTCATCTTTTGAACCCCTTGATATTGATTTTGACTGGGTAATCTGGGTCGGATATAGACCCGGAGTAAAGGATAATCCGGGGAGTACGGCTGTAGAGGCAATTGAGGATATTCTAAGAATAAAGCTGGATAAAGCTGAAGCGGTCTATACATCCAGACGATATTGTGTAAAGGGAAGTGGTCTCACCGCCAAAGACGCAGATAAAATTGCCGGTGAACTTTTAGCCAACGAAATAATACAGCAGACAAAAATTTATGCAAAGGACGAATGGCACCCTAAGGTCGGTATCGGTTATATAATACCTAAAGTCAAACTCGATCACACGCCCACGGTTGTTTCGATTCCCATTGAAAGCAATGCCTTCCTTCAAAAGATTAGTGATGAGCGGAACCTTGCTTTAAACCCGAATGATATTCCAACAATAAGGGCCTATTTTCTGGACCAAGATGTCCGGGACGCAAGAAAAAAAGTAGGCCTGTCAGACCCTACCGATATAGAACTTGAATATATTTCCCAGGCCAGAAGCGACCATTGCAACCACAATACTTTCCGTGGATTATTTAACTTTCTGGATGTTGAGACCGGGAAGAAAGAAATTATAGATAATCTTTTCAAAACCTGTATTGAGTCTCCAACACTTAAATTAAAAGGGGAAAAAGACTGGGTAGCCTCGGTATTATGGGATAATGCCGGTGCGGGTCGCTTTGACAGGGATAATTATTATGTCATTACAGGAGAGACCCACAATTCTCCGTCCAACATGGAAGCTTACGGCGGTGCCATTACAGGAATTGTGGGCGTTTATCGTGATCCATTGGGCACAGGCAAAGGCTCTAAGCTTATAATGGGAAGTTACGGGTATTGTGTAGGACCGGTCGATTATAGCGGCAGTCTTAAACCGCATCTTCATCCCAGACGCCTCCTTGACGGAGTTATAGAAGGGGTGCGTGACGGTGGTAATAAAAGCGGAATACCGACAACCTTTGGACAGGTTCTTTTTCATTCGGGTTACCTGGGAAAATGCCTGGTCTTTGTTACCGCAGTTGGAATAATGCCGGCACAGATCAAAGGGGAACCTGCCGAAAAAAAGAAGACATCGCCAGGTGAGCTGATTATAATGTGCGGGGGAAGGGTAGGTAAGGACGGAATCCACGGTGTGACAGCCTCATCGGAAACCTTTTCAGAGAATACACCGGCAGGTCATGTCCAGATCGGTGATCCGTACACCCAGAAAAAAATGCACGATTTTCTATTGGAAGCACGGGATGAAGGTTTAATAAGCTTTATTACCGATAATGGTGGCGGAGGACTATCATCATCCATAGGTGAATCGGCAAGATTTTCAGGCGGATGCATCGTTGAGCTTGAAAAGGTTCCATTAAAATATGAAGGACTTGACCAGTGGGAGATTTGGGTTTCCGAATCCCAGGAACGTATGACTGTAGCAGTAAAGCAACATGATATAGATCGATTCCTTGAACTTTCGAAAAAGCATGCGGTTGAAAGCACGGTTATAGGCAAATATACGGATTCGGGAAAACTTCATATTAAATACCGTGGCAAAACATGCGCTTATGTAGATATAGACCTGCTCGAATCAGGTTTTCCCCAGTGGAAGTTTGACGCCCAGTGGCAGCCTCCTGAAAGACGAGGTTTGTTTGAACCGGTGCTGGGAGAACCTGCTGACTATGAGAGTCTGCTGAAAGATCTTCTTTCACGTCCAAATATATGTTCAAAAGAGTGGATTTACAGGCAGTATGATCATGAAGTTCAGGGGTCAAGCGTGATTAAACCTCTTGTGGGAGAAGGGCGTGATGTAAACACTGATGCAGCGGTTATTCGACCCATCCTCGATTCTAAGAAAGGCCTTGCACTTGCTCAGGCACTTTTGCCGGCTTATTCAGCAATAGATGCAGGTCATATGACAGGTTGCACTATTGATGAGGCGGTGCGCAGAATTATTGCCGTGGGAGGGGATTTAGACCATATAGGCGGTGTGGATAATTTCTGCTGGCCGAATATCAAATATAATCATCAAGATAATCCGGACGGAAAGTTCAAGGCAGCCCAGCTTGTCCGTTCATGCCTGGTTTTGCGGGATACATGCCTGGCATATGAAATACCACTTCTTTCAGGAAAAGACAGCATGTACGTTGATGGCCACCTTCCAGGCCGATACGGACAAACCCATAAAATTTCCGCTCTTGAGACCCTGCAGTTTTCGTCAATATCGGTAATTAATGACATAAAAAAATGCGTTACCATGGACAGCAAGGTGCCGGGGGATCTTGTCTATATCCTTGGAATAACAGGCAATGAACTTGGTGGATCCGAATATTATGAGAACCTGGGATATACCGGTCTTAATGTTCCAAAAATAAACGCTGAGCAATTTAAAAAATTATACAGGGCACTCAATCATGCAATAAATGAAGAACTTGTTGCATCTGCCCACGGAATATACCGCGGAGGACTTGGCGTTCACCTTGCAATGGTTGCTATGGGCGGAAATCTTGGAATGCACATTGACCTTACCGGTGTACCTGTAGAAAACGTTAATCGAAATTCTGTAATTTTATTCTCAGAATCTGCCGGGAGATTTATAGTTACCATCGATCCTGAAAACCGTGAGTCCTTTGAAAGTATTTTAAAAGAGCATATATTTGCCTGTATAGGTACTGTAACCGAAAAACAGGATTTTGTTCTTAACGGACTTGATGATAAAAACATTATTAATGTTCCTGTTAAAGATCTTAAAACTACCTGGAAGAAACCGTTTGGGGATTTATTTTAATAGCCACAGGCCAGGCTTCGCACGAGGCTTCGACCCGGCAAGCACACACAGACTATTTTATCTGCCGACTCGGCAGATAACATGTTTCAAGCCTGCAGCGCGGCATAACACACATTATTTTTTAATGGTAGCTCATTTATTTTAGCCCTTTTTGTCAGCGTGAGTCTGTGTGGAGCTTGCCGGGTCGAAGCCTCGTGCGAAGCCTGGCCTGTGGCTATTAAAATAAATCCCCAAACGGTTTCTTCCAGGCAGTTTTAAGATCTTTAACAGGAACATTAATAATGTTTTTATCATCAAGTCCGTTAAGAACAAAATCCTGTTTTTCGGTTACAGTACCTATATGCTGCCGGTTTTATC
>JASJGP010000188.1:0-6613 GCA_033791485.1 Desulfobacterales bacterium
GGCTTTTTAAAAGATAACGCATGCCAAGGGGAAAGGGAAGGCCGACTAAAAATCCCACAGGGAGCAGAAGCAGAAATGCAAGAAAATAGCGAAGGAAGCTGGGAAAGCCGAGGATGTAATGGATAATACCATCAAGGCTGACGAATATTACTATAAGAACAAAAATCAGGGCGATAAGAATTATTTTAAAACTATTAGGTCCTATCCGTTGCGACCAGAAACCACCAATGCTGGAAAACACAAGGATTCCGGAGACTACGATTGTAAAACTGACGGTGGGGTTCCCGAAAAGAAGGATGTATTTTTTTATAAAGAAAAGTTCGAGAAACATAAAACCTGCACCCACAGATAAAAAGAAAAAAATATGTGACTTAAGGGACTTTTTCATTTTTTGGGAAATAGCAAGGAGGGGAAGAACAAGGAGAAAAATAGAAATTACAAGCGCCTCAAGGAAAACAACGGAAACAACAATTTCACCAGACATAAGGATAGAGTAAAGTCGGCTTCCCGTGCTTTTATAAAGCATATTGAAACCTGACCATTTAAGAACCCTTGAAGGGAAAGGACGGTTGTCTGTCTGGGGAGAAACATCGAGAAAGTAAGATTGAAAAAAACTTTTTTCCGATTCTGACTCGTAAGCCTTTGCAAGTCGACTGATTTCAAGAAAATGGTATGGCTTGTCAAATATATTGAATATGTTTGCCATATCACTCGATATCCCTTTGAAATAAACAAGGTCAAAATTACAATCTTTTGCAAATTTTTTAATATTGCTTATATCCTTTTCCTTAAAAGGATTTGATGAAATAATAATAGTGAAAGTGTCCCAGTTTCTGAGGATTATAATGTGTTGCTCAGGAGATTCAATTTCAAGGGATTTCAGGCTTTCATATGCGACACTCCAGAGACGGATCGAATCTGCAGGAGGCAGAAGTAGCTTGCGTGAAATGATGAGGATGCCGTTATCAGAGAGGTGATTTAGATACTGTGTTACTGAATCAATAGTAAGCAGGTGTTCCTGTGTAAGAGCCGCCATACCTGGAATAGAAGTTCCCCAATTTTCTACATTAATAATGTTGAATCGTTTATTTGAGCCGGCAAGGAATGATCTCGGGTTTTGGTTGATAACAGTAATTTTGTAGTGGTGCTGAACAGTTTTTGCAATCTCAGGGTTTTGTTCAATAATGGTGATTTCTCTTGCGCCGGATGCGATGGCGCAGGGGATTGCCGATCCACCGCCATGCTGGATCAGCAGAACATTTGCACTATTTGGAGCTAAAACATATCCTGAGTAGGGAAGAGTAAATTTTGAAAAGAAGGCATCTTTTTGCGTTTGAAGGTCATAAAGAACAAACTGGTTGTCTCCGTCTTTAAAGCCTGCCCTTTGCACGGGCAATTTTTCTGCAAATTTAAGGCTCAATCCCGGAGCAAAACGGATATATTTGCTTTTTACATGATCTATTCTTCCCCTAAGATCAGTAACTGTCCTGGTTACACTGGTATCGGGAAAACGAAGGGTCTGACTGAGTGCTTTATAGTGGGAAGGTTTTATCTTGATGATAAAATCCCCCACAGGAGATATAAGGAATGCTGAAGAAATGATGATTAAAAATCCTGCTACTATAAAAGCTTTTTGTTTTTTCTGTGTTGCATTTTCCTTTAAACCTTCTTTTGCTAAATTATTCGATTTTCGCCATGGCCATTTCAAAGGCATAATTATAACAGGTAAAACGGCAGCAATGATAATTAGTTTAGCCTCTCCCAAAACAGGAAGCAGCGCTATCGGGAGGAGAGCACCGCAGGCAGAACCCGCCATGGTCGCAAAATAAACCAGGCCGGATTTTTCAGGGAGAAATGAATAAGCGATTGCAATTATAAGACCGGTAAAAAAGAAAGGAAGGGCCAGGAGAAGAAAAGCCACCAGAAGATAGAGTGCCTGGGCAGGATCAAGTGGAAGTCTGAAATAGTCAAGGGGCATGTTGTTTAATGCTACAAAAGATCCAATTGTAAAAACAGTATAAAGGTATATGAAATGAAAAAGACTCCTTTTTGTTGATAGTCGTTTTCCCCACTGTTTATTCCTTGTATGCAGGATGCTTAGAAACGTACCGCTTGCAGCAAATCCAAAAAGAGCTATGCTGATTACCATAAAGGAAAGATGGTTCCACTGACTAATAGAGAACACCCTTGTAAGGAGTACCTCGAAAGTAAGGGATGAAAAGGATAACAAAAATACAGCTTTAAGAATCATGGACAATCACCAGGAAAGGCTTTTATTTCTTATCAAGTGCGTAACCCGTCATAGGGACGAACAGGACACCGGTTATTTGTTTGACCTTGTAATCATCGCCATGTTTCGTTACAAGAACGAGATTTTGATAGTTAAAGGGGTTGCCCAGGGGGAGGATGAGTTTACCCTGGTTTTTAAGTTGTTTTAGAAGCGGTGGCGGGATATGGTTAATAGCTGCTGTTATCATAATGCAGTCAAAGGGCGCCTTTGATTCCCATCCGAAATAGCCATCGCCCCAGTGTGTATCAACATTGTCATAATTAAGTGATTTAAGGAGCTTGTCAGCTTTTTTATGAAGTCTTTCTTTAATCTCAATGGTGCAAACTTCCTTTGCGATTTTAGTAAGAATTGCTGCCTGGTATCCAGAGCCTGTTCCGACTTCAAGTACTCTTTCGTAACCTTTTAGATTGAGACTTTCAGTCATCAGGGCTATAATATATGGCTGAGAAATGGTCTGCCCTTGTCCTATGGGAAGAGGGCGGTCTGAGTATGCATGGGAAATAAGTCCTTTTGGTACGAATAGGTGTCGGGGAACTTCCGACATAGCGGAAAGAACATTTTTATCAGCTATACCGCGCATTTTAATTTGAGCGGAAACCATGTTTTCCCTGGACTGTTTATGTTGGAGAGGGGCTTCTACGGTTTCAGCAATAAAGGGTAAAGATAAAAAGCTGAGGATAAAAAAGAAAAGGAGGATTTTTTTCATGGCGATTCTCCTTAACAAAATTTAGGGACTCGTAAAAAGTAACTCCGGTGGTGCCCTCAGGAAATGCCCTTGGGGTGCTAAGTAAGAAGTTCTATATAACATAAAATATAAGAAAGCTGAAATTTTTAGATTACCATTCACAAAATATTGCTTTTTTTTCACATAACGTATATCTTATTGAACAAATCGGCTTTTTAAAGGAAAGGAGAAATTGAATGAAATTTTTCAAGAAAAAGAAAAGCGAAGAACAAACAGTTTTACCACTGGAAGGCTCTGAAGAAATAAATAAAATAGCCTATTTAGGAAAAGATCTTAATATAAAAGGAAACATTTCAGGGGATGATGATATTCAGATTGATGGAAAAATTGAAGGAAATCTGAAATTGAAAGGGAGGCTGGATATAAGGCAATCAGCAAGGTTAAAAGGTTCTGCTGTGGCTAAAACAATATATGTAAAAGGGGTAGTAGAAGGAAAATTAGCTGCAGGCAGTAAAATGTTTATTGACCATACAGCAAGAATAAATGGGAAAATATTTACACCGGTAATATCGGTTGCTGAAGGTTCACAATTTAACGGGGAAGTAAAAATGGTTGATTGAATTATAGTAACTACTTACGTAGTCAGCCTATCCACCTGAGCAGTTATGAAAAAAAGGAGTTATAGTGATGGAAACTGAAATGATAGCAGGATCGATATCATTAATCACCAGAAATATGAAAATAGATGGTGAAGTTAATGGTAAAGAGAATTTAAAAATAGAAGGAAATTTAAAAGGTACCATAAATCTAAACGGAGATTTGCATATTGAGAGCACAGGTGTTGTTGAGGCTGATATAGAGGCTAATAATATCATTATCCAGGGAAAAGTTACAGGCAATGTGACAGCACGGCAGCATTTAGAAATTCAAGCTTCCGGAGTAATGAATGGGGATATCTCAGCGCGGTCTATTGATATTAAAGAAGGCTCATCGTTTGAGGGGCGATCCAATATGATTAAATCTTCATAACATTTTAACGTTTTTAAAAAACGCATTCAGACTTAAAACCGTGGCACCTGAATGTTTCTTTGGGCATTTTTTACAATGGGGTAAAATAATACTATTAATTTTTATCCTGAATATCCAGTAAATCCTGTCCAAATATATTTATAAGAGGCTGAAACATGGCATGTTCAAAATGCTTTAGATTATTTTTTAGCTCATTGTTGGCAACATTACTCGTTTTTTCATGTTATGAGATTGCTGTTGCGACAACTACTATTAAAGTAGCAGTAGTTATGCCTGATGGAAGCCCATGGACTAACTCTTTACGCAATATGGCCAGTGAAATTGAGAAGCAAACGGCTGGAGAAATTAAATTTAAAATTTATGCAGGAGGAGTAAGCGGCGATGAGGTGGACGTTATCAGGAAAATGCAGGTTAACCGTATTCATGCCGCCGGATTTTCAGGTGTAGGGCTGGGGATATTACTTCCTAAAATTCGTATTCTCGAAGCGCCGATGTTATATAGAAATTACGAAGAAATCGATCTGGTTAAAGAAAAACTTTATAATGAGTTTTCAGAAGATTTTGCAAAGAGAGGCTATGTTCTTCTCGGTTTTGTAGAAGCAGGTTTTGTATATTTTTTTTCAAAAAAAAACATGTCCGGACATGATGGACTGAAAAACATCAGGATGTGGGTGTGGAAGAGTGATGCTGTTGCAAAGACCACTTTGGAAACTTTTGGTATCAAGACATATCCATTGCACCTTGCTGATGTGAATACAGGACTTGAGACTGGAATGATTGATTCTTTTTATTCCCCACCCCTGGCAGCCATTTATTTCCAGTGGCATTTAAAGATTCAATACTTTCTCGATTATCCTATGGTCAATTCTACAGGTGCTTTGCTAATTAAAAAAAGTATATTTGATAAACTTTCAAAAGAGTACCAGGAGATTTTCAAAAAGACAGCAAAAAAATATTGCAGGGAGTTAATCCGTATTGCCCGCAAGGATAATGAAAATGCCTTTACTGTTTTAGAGAAAGAAGGCATAATTTTTGAATTCCCCCCAAAAAAGCAAATTACTTCTTTTCATGAAGATGCCGTGAAGATCTATGAAAAAAGCATCCCTCAATTATATTCCAGGGAGCTGTTTAACAGGGTTCAGGATATTTTAAAGACCCATCGAAATACTAAATAATGACTGATTTTGTCAGAACATTACTTTTCCTTCTGGTATTAAATAGCCATAAAAGTAGACATCATGCGGTTTATTAGAAAATTTGATGAATTTCTTGCAGTATTTGAAAAGTTTCTTGTAGTTGTATTTTTTTCAGCACTTATTTTACTTATTACCTTTAACGTCATTTCACGAAATCTGTTCCAAATATCCTTTCAGAAAATTCTGGAAATATCTCCTTCATTAGTGCTCTGGCTGGCTCTGATAGGGTCTTCTCTGGCCCTTAGAAATCAACGTCATATAAAACTGGAAATCCTGCTTCGGTTTTTATCGGATAAATTTAAAGCCTTTGCTATCATTTCAGGAAGTGCCTTTGGAATGACGGTAATGGGAATATTATTTTGGGTATCGATTGAGTTTGTTAGAAATGAGATAGTAATTTTTGGAAAATGGGGATTCATTTCAATTATTTTTCCCATGTTTTTTGCCATATCCTTTTTCAGATATTTTATTCAATTGATGAATAACATGAAAGCTAAAGCATGATGAATATAACAGTCCTGCTCATTTTTATTATTCTTCTGTTTGCGCTTATTGAAACGCCGCTATTTACCATAATAGCCGCCCTGTCGATTGTTTGTTTATATTTTATAGAATATGACTGGTTGGCATTACAGTTGATTATAATCGAGATGAATCGATTAGCCTCGATGCCGGTTTTAATTGCACTGCCGCTTTTTACCTTGGTAGGATGTTTGTTGTCTTCAACAAAGGCGCCTGAGCGGATCATGAATTTTATACAAGCGCTGTTAGGATGGCTGCCCGGAGGTATAGCGATAGCAGCACTTTGCAGTTGCGCTTTATTTACAGCACTTACAGGTGCCAGCGGTGTAACCATTGTAGCTTTGGGTGGTGTTTTATTTCCCATATTACGCCGGCAAAACTATAATGAAAAGTTTTCTCTCGGATTGCTCACCACATCCGGAAGCCTCGGTCTGTTATTTCCTCCCAGCCTGCCTATAATTTTATACGGTGTTGTATCCGGGATTGCTATACTTGATATTTTCAAGGCAGCTTTGGTGCCTGGAGTCCTGTTGATTATCGTGTTATCGATTTATGCCTTCTGTCATGAATTCTTTTCAAATGACATTAAGAAACAAAAAATATCGTTTAAAACCATATCCTGGAGCAGGGTAAAAGCATCTCTTATAGTCGGAATGTGGGACTGGCCGATTATCGGTATAATCCTTATCGGAGTTTACGGCGGTTTTGTGACAATCATAGAAGTATCAGCGATTGTTCTTGTTTATGTGATAATAACCGAATGTTTTATTTTAAAGGAAGTCAGCTTTATAAAGCAGGTTCCCGGTATAATGATTGAAAGTGCGATGCTGTCGGGCGCTATTATCGTTATCCTGGGATTTGCTCTGGGCTTTACCGGATACCTGGTAGATG
>JASJGP010000189.1:0-2593 GCA_033791485.1 Desulfobacterales bacterium
TCAAATCGAGGCATTTGGAAAATTTTACCACAGGCATATAGTTGATATTCCGAGGATAAAATTTTACAAATAACGAAGAGTTGGGGAAAAAGGGCATTCTCAGACAGCCTCCTAGGCCACTTCGATAATCTAAGCAGTTTAACTCCTGGACACGCAAGAACCACACGCCACTGAGTTTCACGTTACCATCAGAAATGTTTCCTGATGTTATTATATTGCTGTAATAAATGAGTCTGTTGATTTACCTGTTCTTTAAAACCCTAAAGTTGGAAATAATAATTACCAAACGCGAACCATTACCACCTGGTCTGTGAAAAAATATTTTCCACGATCCTTTTAAGTCTCATTTGCTCCTAAAAAATATCAAAACTGGGGTCTTCCCCCTTTAAACCATTGCATTTACCATATTTTTCTCGGATTTCTGCTGTGTAAATCGGATAAAACGCTTTACATTGCAGCTTATTCCTGCAAAAAATAACTGCAAGCGCGCTCCCTTCTCATTTCGGTGACGAGCTTGTCTTCCATCATGCGAATTGGCTATTTCATTTACCAGGCTTTCCGCCCCTGCTCGTGTGCCGCATTCTTTTCTGTACTCAACATTCCCCATATATGAGTCTGTTGATTTAATAGCATTTTCGTTTGATATCGAGGCGAACGGAAAATTTTACCGCAGGCATATAGTTGATATTCCGAGGATGAAATTTTCCGTTTAACGAAGAGGTTGGGCGAAAAGGCATTAAATCAACGGGCTCATAGCTATTTCATGAAAGCCTTCTTCGTGGGCTGTGGCAGCAAACTCTGGGTACATGACTGTGTGTTCATGATTCTCGCCATTTGCCGATTCTTCGAGGTTTTCAATGGTGAAACCGACAACCCCGGCAGGAAAGGCACCTGATATCTCTACTTCTCCACCCTCCAGGAGCTTGAATAAACGTTTAGCATGTTCTTTTTCTTGATTAGCCGTCTCCTCAAAGATGTGGGAGATCTGGACATAGCCCTCCTTCTTGGCCTTAGAGGCAAAGTAGGTGTAGCGGTTACGGGCCTGTGATTCGCCACAAAAGACGGTGAGAATATTTTTTTTCAGTCTGAGTCCCTTTCAATGACCCCATTGCAATTCCTCCTTGTTGTTATTGGTTTTATGAGTTCGTGGAAATTATACACACGAACAAGTGCAATGTTGAAATTGAGCACCAACTCTTATTAAGTTCAGAACTCCTTACTTACGGGAAAGTAAAATGACCCTTTTCCCTTCCGTTATCCCGTTTTCACTCTGAGTTCATACCGCAGCTGCATCTCAGTTCCAGGGTAAACCATTTCGGTTTTATTCAGTGTGACAAAAAGATCTTCCAAAACACGATTGACCACAGGCCTGGAAGCACCATGAACTCGCACAAGCAGTATTTTATTTTCTTTGTCAGGTATAATATCCACTTCCGTGGAAAACAGATCCAGTAGTATCTGTCTTGCCGCAGGTGTGTCCACGGTTTTGCTTTTCAATTGTGCGGCCATGGCGGTTTCAGCACGATAGGCAACCATTCGTACAGTATCAAGGAACTGCTTTCTTTCCGGTCGCAAACGCTGAAATTTGTCTTTCTCCTCAAGCTCTCCCCATGGGATGTGTGTAGGCATCTCTTTCAGCTTTTTCTTTATATTTTCGAGCTGATGTTCAAAATGTTCTATCTCTTCAAGTAGTATCGATTTTTTCTTTTCCCATTGTTTGTGCTTTTTTACATCCTTTTCCGGCTTGGGGGAAAGATTCAGTGCTGTGAATCCAGCCCGACGATTTTTCAACTTGCCGTTGATGGAATTTCGCTTTTTTGTCAACTCACGTCGGGTAGGATTTACCACCATTTCGGTGTCGGGAAAATCATCGACCCCATACTCCGTAATCAGGTCTATGGCGAAGTGTCGCATCATATAGCGGAAGAAGTTTTCCTGACACCATCGGCTGAACATCCGAGCAGCGAGGGCATCATGAGGGAGGTCGTAAGCTGTGCTGATCAGGCTGGTTTGATGACCTGAATCTGTAAGTTTGCGTATTTCACGAACCCATATTTTTTTCTTGCCACTACCAATAAGGCTTCCCTGTTCTGCCAAAGCTATGGTAACAAGTTCACCATTCGGCATCGACACCTCAACATCAGAAAACATTTCAATAGGCCAGTTATTATCTTTGCCACAAAATTTCTTGTATGTGATACAGGCTATGCGATGTTGTTGCCACATTTTGTCCATTAATTCCGGACTGTAGCCTTCCCGGTCAAACACCAGTATAAAACGGCACAGATAGGGATTAGCTGTAAATTCTTGTGCAGTTGGCTGATTGGGCACATCCTTTAACAATCTGGGTACAATATCTTCTTTCAAAGCTTTTTGCAGGCCTGAGTCAATTGGCTTTTCCACAACGAAAAAAGGGCGTCCTATGGCGTCATTCACCCAATAATCAGTTGTCCCACGCAAACACAGGCGATCACGAGAAACAAAACGTTTTGGCGGTTTGGTCAAACCTCCATGATAGACTCTCACGTGACCATCAATATAAAGGGTACCAGCAGCATCGGGATCATCCTCCAACCATTTTTTGCTTAAGTGG
>JASJGP010000190.1:0-3139 GCA_033791485.1 Desulfobacterales bacterium
GAAGCATGGTCTGTACCAATAAAAATCGTTTTATATTGTTTGGATACTTCGGTTACGGCAAGGCCTACTCCCGAGCTGACAACTCCGAATAGAAAATTAACCTTATCTTCAGATATGTACCGTTTTGCCACCCGGATTGCATAGGCGGCCTTTACTTTGCTGTCGTTAAAGGTAGCATCAATTTTATACCCGGCTGCACCACCCTTTGCATTGATTTCATTAATGGCAATTTCAGCCGCAGCAACCGAATCTTTTCCATAAAGACCGGCCCGACCGGTCATGGGAAACAATCCACCAATTTTAATCATCTTGTCTGCCGCAGAAACACATACTGGAATAATACAAAAAGCAAGTAGAGCTGCAAATAAACAAATCCAACGTTTTTTAGTGTGCATTACCTTCCTCCTCAATTTATTGTTATGGTTTAAAAAAATGATTTAATATTCGTTGTGATAGTTCAGCACGATCCAAATGTTGAGTGCTTACTGCTTCCATTACTGTCTTGGTGGTTATCTATACTTCAAACTCACACAAAGAATCCTTGTTCATATCTTGAATTTTTGAGGAGCAAGCGGCTTGCCTACCCACCAGTCAGGATCATGAGGCGGGACTATTTGTCCGCCCATAACTGACATCGCTTTGAAATGATAAATATTGGTCAGGGAATCAGGTATGTCATACGCTAGACCTGGCGGAATGCTGGCCACCATATTTTCCAGTGTATAACAGGCATCTTGGGCCAGGATAAGGTTTTGACCGGCATTGGTTTTTACTATTACTGACTGATGACCCGGGGTATGGCCGATGGTGGGAAAAACAACGACACTACCATCTCCAAAAACATCAAAAAAACCATCAAGAATCTGCACATTAACTTGGTCTAATTTTTTGAAATCTTCCGGAATATAGGCGGTTTTTTTACCTGAGGCTACCTGTTTTTTAATCCATTCCATTTCTGCACTTTGAAAATAAACCGGTATTTTTGTCCCTGCCAATTCTTCCAATGCGCCACAATGATCAAGATGTCCATGGCTAATAATCACAGAATGCAGTTTTGAAGTCTCAATCCCGAGTTTTTTAATCTGTTCTGAAAAATATTCATGGGGTTTCATTATAGGCGTATATGCATCGCAGACCGGTTTGCTCCAGTATTTGATTGGATCAACCGCTACCTGGGCATTATTGCCAGTATCATAGGCCACCCAATCGTTACCGTGCCGTATGAGAAAAAAAGGGACCGGTATGTCAATCGGCACACCAACACGTGTGTCTTTTAGCATGTATTGGGTCTGGGTTTTTAAAATCCCGCAATGAAACGCATAAACATCGACACTAGTATTGGTTCCGGCAGCAAATGATTTAAATGCGGTGACTTGGGAAAGTCCTATAGCCATTGCCGCAGTACCACCTAATTTAAACAAGTCTCTTCTGTTCACATCCATCTAATCTCCTCCTTTTATTTGAGTTAAATTATTGTTGTGAAATCGGTATCAATAACCTGTCATCAATTCATTTTTCATGCACTGTGGAAATTATTTCGTTTCTTATGCGCCTTCTAATTTAAGATTTTAATTCATGGCCAATCATGGATTTATATCAGCAATGAGCATGCCATGTGTTGTATTATTTTATATTATATTGAAATTACAGTTAAAATTAATTTTTAGCATAAAAATTAATTTTTTTATGCTATTGCATTTTTGCAGTAGAACCTGCCAACTAAGGTTAGTTGATAGAGAATTGATTTACATCAGAAGCCTTAATGGGATTTTTTGCATTTATGCAAGCTATTGCATAGATGCAATATTACTTTTTATGCCATATCTTGTCATTTTACGCCAAAGGGTTGTTGGATGGAGATTTAGTTCCTTAGATGCTTCTGCGATGCTGCTACATCTGGAGACAGTGTCTTTAATTATCTGAGACTCTATATCAGAAAGAATTTCTTTGAGAGATCCCTTTTGGGAAGATATAGTAGAAATGGTTTGTGTATTCCTTCTAATTTCAGAGGGAAGATCAGCAAGCCCTATCTTGTCTCCATCAGACATGATAATCATTCTTTCAACAATATTTCCAAGCTCCCTGACGTTTCCGGGAAAATTATGTCTTATGAGCATATCAACCGCCTCAGGGGTCATTCGCTTGTAAATTTTTTTCTGTCGGTTAAATTTTTCAAGCATATTATGGATAAGCACCGGGATGTCTTCTTTTCTGTCTCGTAGGGGGGGGATGAGTATCGGAACAACATTTAACCGGTAATAGAGATCTTCACGAAACATTCCATTTTGTATCATTTTTTTAAGATCCCTGTTTGTGGCTGCGATTATATTAACATTCACTTTGGTCGAATGGCTTGCTCCGATTTTTGTAAAGATCTTGTCCTCAATTACCTCAAGAAGCTTTACCTGCATATCCAGCTTCAACTCACCAACTTCATCCAAAAAAACAGTCCCCCCATGAGCTGCCTCGATAAGGCCGGCCTTACCCGATTGCAAAGCCCCTGTAAAAGACCCCTTTTCATAACCAAACAACTCACTTTCCATTAATGCTTCCGGTATAACTCCGCAATTAATTTTTACAAATGGATCATCTTTCCGGGGACTCATTTGATGAATGATTCTGGCCAGCATGCTTTTTCCTACCCCGGATTCTCCCAAAAGGAGAACAGAGGTCTGTGCATTGGCAATTTTTATTGCCTTTTTTACGACCTGAATCATGGCCTGACTTTTAACCACCATTTCCTGAAGCACATGCTCAATGCCGTCATGCTCTTGAAGGGTTTGATAAAAACGGGAATTGATGCGTTTGGTGTTCTCTACCTGGGCTAGAAGCGTGTTTAACTTGGTAATGTCTCGGACATTTGTTACCACCAGTAAAATTTCATTTTTTTCATCAAAAACAGGCGTCCCCGTAACAATGAGCTGTTTACTACCTTTGACCTGTTGCATAATTGTTATAGATTCTTTCTTTTTAAGAACTTCAAGAGTTACAGAGCAGTTAAAAAAATTTTCATTTACAAGGCTGTGCATTTTCCGGCCAATCAGCTTTTCTTTTGAAAGTCCTGTAATTCTTTCATACGCTTTATTCACACGAATAGTTTTAGCGTTCCCATCTGTAATATAGAGGCCGTCATAGGATG
>JASJGP010000191.1:0-7808 GCA_033791485.1 Desulfobacterales bacterium
ATGAGTTGCATATCAAGCTGGGAAATCTTTATTACACCCAGGAAAGATACCAGGAAGCTCAAAACGAATATGTAAAGGCCGTTCAATTAAACCCAACCGCAAAAAGTCATTACTCACTGGGGCAGGCATACCTGGAAACGGGTCGTTACGGAGATGCCCATACCCAGTTTAGTAAAGTTCACAGGATAGACCCGCAAAGCCCAAACGGCAGATATGGAATCGGTCTTGCCTACAGCAAACAGGAACGTTATGAAGATGCTATTCACATGTTTCAAGATTCAATAGGCAGGAAAAAAGATTTTTATGATGCATATGCTGAAATGGGATATGCATATGCCGACCTGGGCCGGATGGATGAAGCACAGGAAATTGTTGATTTACTCGACAGTAAAGAATCCGGCCTGGCAGATATCCTGAGCGGTTATATGTACAAGGTCGATCCTCCTAAATTTAATTTTGTACATGCAACAAGCACTTTTCTACGCACCATGCCTAGAAACACACTTCTATCCACCCTGGATGATTATCTGGCAGATGCCAATGCATCTAAAACCTTTACAATGATATTTCAATTTGACAAGGAGATGGACAGGGAGTCAGTTGAAGACAAGTTCAACTGGACCATCAAACGGTCAACCGGAAGCGGGCCTGGAGAGGTATATAATTTTGGATTTTCTGTTCCTGACACGGAAGTTACTCTTTCAATCTTTCCGGACTATGTCTATTATGATGCTAAAGCTTATACAGCCACCGTTAAATTTACAATTAAACAAAACGAAAATGCCGATGGTACCATTGATCCCTCCCACATAGAATTTTCCTTCAAAGGCAAAGATAAATACGGGCTTACCATGGATTCTGATTTTGACCAGGTAACAGGTTTTTCCGGAATCGCCTGATTTTTATTGACCTTCGTTTTATCATTTCATTTTTATTTCCAATCCTACATTCTTACAACCGGAGATTTCAAAATTAAATCTCCGGGTTTTTTGTTTGATAGAGCCGGACCCATCAGGGGTGAATGAACGTTCTGCGAATGATACTTCCCGACCTCTGCCAATTAAAATAATTGAGGACGAGCGTGTTCCATAGGTGTCGCTTGTAATAAACATAGGAGACAGTATTCGTTCCCACTTGACCCCGATACCCGTATCCGGAAGGCGATTATCAGGGGCAAAAGTTCTGTCGGTAAGAAAACTGAAAATATCTTCCGTGTTGATTTGGTTTTTTCCGGTAAGTAGTTTTTTAAGACCCACCTTTCCATTTTCCACCTTTGGCCAGGGCGTATCAAGAAGGTGATTGCTCAGACCATATAGTCCAGGTTTCAGCTCTTCAATCTTTTCTGTTTTATTTGAATAGTAATACAGCCCGCTTTCGTCTCCTAGAATAAGATTAAAGCCGTTATACCTGTGTCCAGTCGATTTTATGTGCTTAAGATATATTTTCGGAGTCTCTGTCCCGGTCAGATAATTACTGATCAAGAGACCGCGGGAGGGGGAATCTGTTTTGAACAGATCGGGCTCACGAAAATTTGTAATGCCGGCAATCTTGCCGTTTTTAGTTATGCCAAGCCACGTTCCCGTTCCTTTAAGATCACGTCCGGCCAGCACATCAGGTGCATCATTCCAAAACGCCAGGGGGCTTGTAGGGCGGTCATAAAATTCATCCCTGTTTGCTGCAAGGATAAGCCGATAATCAGGGTGTTTATTGTATAAAAAAAGAATCAGGCACATTTTCTCTCCATTGACCTTTTGTATTTTCATGTGTTATAGACCCTGAAATTAATTTTGTTAAGGAAAATATTAAAAGACACGGATCATCTCAAAAAGAGTTGGAGTGATCTTAAGGGGTCAAGGGGTCCAGGGTTCAAGGGTTCAAGTGAATGCAACGGCTTGATACAGATGGCATAAACATTTACGTTTTCTCTGCCCTTACTCTTTAATATTTCCAAAGTCTGTCTATATAAAAAGACGGTCCCAAGAGTCATGGATTTTCACTCGAACCCTTGACCCCTCGAATCCTTGAATCCTATTCTCCAACTAAATTGGAGAAGAACCAAAAATTTAAAAATTAATCAGGAGGTTTAAAAAATGAAAGATGTTGTAATTGTAAGCGGGTCAAGGACAGCAATTGGTGCTTTTGGCGGAGGATTAAAGACCGTTCCGGTGGTTAAGCTTGGTTCAATCGTAATGAAAGACGTATTGAAAAGGATTAAGCTAAAACCCGTAAAGAATGAACAAATGCAGGAGGCTGCGCCGGATAAGCTCAAAGACCAGGGAATTATCGAACTTGAAAAAAAATCATATGACTTTGATGATGCTTTTGCTCCGGTAACGATAGATGATGTTATCATGGGCAATGTGCTCCAGGCAGGTCAGGGTCAGAATACAGCAAGGCAGTCTATGATCGGTGCGGGAATTCCAAAAGAAACCCCGGCATTTACAATCAATAAAGTATGTGGTTCCGGGCTTAAAGCTATTGCGCTGGGTGCTTCGGAAATAATGACAGGAGAATCGGACGTTGTTCTTGCAGGTGGTCAGGAAAATATGAGTATGGCTCCCATGGCTTTACCAAAGGCACGCTGGGGTCATAGAATGGAGCTTACTGGAAAAGGTGATATTTATGATTTGATGGTATTTGACGGACTGTACGAGATATTTTATGGTTACCACATGGGGCTTACTGCGGAAAATATTGCATCCATATATGAGATCAGCAGACAGGAGCAGGACGAACTGGGAGTTTTAAGCCATTTGCGAGCCCGAAAAGCGATTGAAGACGGAACCTTCAGCCAGGAAATCGTGCCGGTTGTAATAAAGACACGTAAAGGTGAAATCGTATTTGACACCGATGAACGCCCAATGGAAACGAGCATGGAAAAAATGGGAAAATTAAGGCCTGCATTTAAAAAGGACGGAAGCGTAACAGCCGGTAATGCTTCGGGAATCAACGATGCAGCAGCGGCAGTCCTGCTGATGAGCGCAGATAAGGCAAAAGAGATGGGCCTTGAACCGATTGTTAAGATAAAAGCGTTTGCGTCAGGTGGTGTTGACCCTGCGTACATGGGTCTTGGCCCTGTTCCTGCAGTGCGGAAAGTTTTAAAGACCGCAGGTATGACTTTAGATGATATAAACATGATAGAGTTAAATGAAGCCTTTGCATCACAGGCCATCGGGTGTATGCGTGAGCTCGGGATTGATAATGAAAGACCAAATGAGCTGGGAAGTGGTATTTCTTTAGGCCATCCTATCGGTTGTACCGGGGCCCGCCAGATGGTATCCGGAATGAACCAGATGAAGCGCAAAGGGTACAACACAGGTCTTATTACAATGTGCATCGGTGGCGGTATGGGTATGGCTATGATTATTGAGCGTTAATTAATCAGGTGGATAGGCTGACCAGGCTTTACCTCCAGCTACGCCCCGGCAAGGGGCTGCACACGGCGCAAGCGCTTGCGCTAAGACTGTTAGGAAAAAAACGCATTTAAAAGCCGTGTCTGATGCAAGAATCACATTCCGCCAAAGTATGGCAACCGTGTTCTTCTGACGACCCCTTCAGCCTGACTACGTGAGTAGTTACGATATTTTGTGCTTTTTATATGCGATAAGTAGTTTTTAATCTAATGGAGATTGAAGTGATCTAAAGTGACTAACGTTAAGGAATTTAAGTCAATTATAATCATCTCTATTTTGATTTTTTCCCTTTACTTGATCGTTTAATATTGCTATAGATTATCAAATTAGCAGGCTATTTAATTGGCGTTTACCGCCGCATGACAATACAGGAGATAAAGAGATGAACGTAAGCAGGAAAATAGGTATTGTGGTTTTTTGTATGGTGCCGGCCATTATAGGCGGCGGCATTATTTATGCTATTTTTCATAGCTATATGCCGGTTTTCATTTATGAAATCCTTCTTTTATTTACGGCCGGCGCATTTGTCAGCAGGTAAAGAGCCGATCTTTCAACTTTGAGTGACACCTTTCTTTGCTCTTGCCACGGTACACTGTCTCATATATCTGCTGATGGTATATCGTGGCTTTTTAAACAATATTCCCTGAACATTACCTTGTAAAACCCGGGCACCAAACAAGCTGGAGGCAACATGGGTGAAAAATCTCACCGTGACAAGATTTTGTGGGTTTTTCTGATATATTTTATTATATCCATATTTTTTCTCGGCTGGCTTTTATGGCCATTTGTATCGACCATCATACTGGCTGCTGTTGTAACTGGAGTTTTTAGTCCTATTTACAACTATTTTTGCAAGAAAATAAGGGCTTCGCTCGCTTCACTTGTTACATGTATTCTTATATTCTTCATAATTTTTGTCCCGATTGTCTTTTTTGTAGGGATTTTATCTAAGGAAGCGTATGATGTATATCTTATGGCAAAAGGGGCGGTTTTAAGTGATAATATCCGAAATCTTATTGAGGGGAGCAAGGTATTGGAAAAAGCAAACCTGATCCTTTCAAACTTTAATATTAAGATTACAGGAGAAGAACTGAACAAGGTGGTTTCTGAAGTTGGGAGAGTAGTCGGCCTTTTTCTGTATGAACAGGCAAGGGCAATAACCTCGAATGTGTTTAAATTCTTAGCCAATGCTTTTTTCATGCTGCTTATTATTTACTATTTATTAATAGACAAAAAGCGATTGCACTCATTTATGCTGAATATTTCCCCGCTGCCTGATGATCAGGATGAAAAGCTGTTTCAAAAATTTAAGGATATGGCCGGTGCGGTTCTTATAGGGAACGGACTGGGCGGTTTGATACAAGGGATTTTAGGGGGCATTGTTTTTGCTGTTTTTGGTTTAAAGTCTCCTTTTTTCTGGGGCGTAATTATGGGTTTGGTGGCATTTCTTCCCATTGTAGGTATCGGAGTTGTATTTATTCCCGCTGCTCTTTACCTCTTCTTAGTCGGGCGGATTGCTGCAGGTATATTTTTTATTATATTTTACGTTATTTTGTCAGGAGGGATAGAATATATTTTTAAACCAAGACTGGTGGGCCAGCGTGTTCAAATGCATACGCTTTTGGTATTTCTTTCCATTATCGGCGGTCTGAACCTTTTCGGGATCCTTGGTATTATCTACGGCCCTCTTATTGTAACTGCTTTTCTAACATTAACAGATATTTATAAAACAAGTTATCAGAAACTTGTGGAGTCAGATTAAAAATGATCGTGACAGATAATTTATCCGATAATTTATCGGCGGTAAGCATTGAGAGTGAGATGAAAAAATCTTACCTCGATTATGCAATGAGTGTAATCATCGGCAGGGCATTGCCGGATGTACGTGACGGCTTGAAACCGGTTCACAGGCGCATCTTATTTGCAATGCGTGAACTGAAAAATGACTGGAATAAACCTTACAAAAAGTCAGCACGAATTGTCGGTGATGTCATCGGTAAATATCATCCCCATGGTGATACAGCGGTTTACGATACGATTGTTCGGATGGCCCAGGATTTTTCCTTAAGGTATCCCATGGTAAACGGCCAGGGCAATTTCGGTTCGGTAGATGGTGATCCACCGGCGGCAATGCGATATACGGAAGTAAGAATGACACGTCTTGCGCATGAGATGCTGGAAGATCTCGGAAAGGAAACCGTTGATTTTGTTCCAAATTATGATGAATCTTTAACAGAACCATCATTACTGCCGGCGAAATTTCCTTCTCTTTTAGTCAATGGTTCTTCGGGTATAGCTGTCGGGATGGCAACAAACATACCGCCTCATAATCTTTCAGAGGTAATTGATGCTATAAAGGCAATGATAGACAACCCGGAAATAACATTTGAGGAGCTTTTGACTTTAATTCCGGGTCCTGACTTTCCTACTGCCGGAATTATCTACGGCACAAAAGGAATTTATGACGCATATAAAACCGGCAGGGGAATAATCCGTATGCGGGCCCGGGTTATGGTTGAAAAGGATAAACGAACTCAAAGAGAAACAATAATTGTTACCCAGTTGCCATACCAGGTCAATAAGGCAAAGCTTATTGAAATAATTGCAGGCCTTGTAAGAAATAAGCAGATTGAAGGCGTAAGATACGTAAGGGATGAATCCGACAGGGATGGCATGCGGATTGCCCTGGGCCTTAAAAAGGATCAGATTCCAGGTGTAATAATCAATCAGCTTTATAAACATACAAGGATGCAGAGCAGCTTTGGCGTTATCATGCTTGCCATTGTGAACAACCGGCCTGAGATTTTGACTTTAAAGGAGATCCTTGAACATTTTATAATACACCGCAAGGAGATCATTACCCGCAGAACAAGGTATGAACTGAAAAAAGCGCAGGACCGTGCTCACATCCTTGAAGGGCTAAAAGTCGCCCTTGATAATCTTGACGAAGTAGTTGCCCTTATCAGGAAATCTAAATCGCCCGAGGATGCGAGAATACAACTGATTGAAAAGTTCAGCCTAACAAAGATACAGGCCCAGGCGATACTTGATATGCGCCTCCAGAGGCTTACAGGCCTTGAGCAGGAAAAAATACTTAAAGAATATGAAAACATTTTACAAGATATTGCACGGTATAAAGAAATACTCTCTGATGAGCACTTTGTGTTGAACATTATAAAGGATGAGCTAACAAGGATAAAGGAAGAGTTCGGGGATAATCGCTTAAGTGAAATAGTCGAGGCAACCAGTGAAATAAGTATAGAAGATATGATTGTTGAAGAAGACATGGTTGTCACAATTTCAAGGAGTGGCTATATTAAAAGAAATCCGATTACTCTATACCATAACCAGCGTCGGGGGGGAAAAGGTAAAACCGCCATGGGGACAAAAGAAGAAGACTTTGTTGAGCATCTTTTTGTCGCCTCAACCCATCATACTTTTCTTTTTTTCACAAATCAGGGCAGGGTTTATTGGTGCAAGGTGTATGATATTCCCCAGGCTGGTCGAATGAGCCTTGGCAAAGCGATCGTTAATCTGCTGGATTTTGCAAAAGATGAAAAACTTACAACAGTACTCGCTGCACCATCATTTGAACCTGGTTATCATATTTTTATGGCAACAAAAAATGGTGTGGTAAAAAAGACGGAACTTATGGCTTACAGCCGGCCCAGGGCGGGAGGAATCATCGCTTTGAATCTGGATACTGGCGATGAGCTGATTGTCGCCAGGATCACAGACGGGACCATGAATGTCTTTTTAGGGTCGTCCAGGGGAAAATCGATACGGTTTCACGAATCTGATATCAGGCCATCCGGCCGTATTGCAAGAGGTGTACGTGGAATGCGCCTTGCCAAAGGGGACGAAATTATCGGCATGGAAGTATTAAGTCACGGACAGACTTTATTTGCAGTAACGGAAAATGGATTTGGGAAAAGAACTTCGATTGATGAATATCCTGTCCAAAAACGCGGTGGCATGGGTGTGATTTCCATTAAGACAACCGAGAGGAACGGGTTAGTAGTCGGAATACTCCTTGTAGAAGATAATGACGACATTATGCTCATCACAGACATCGGGAAGATAATAAGAATTCCGGTTAGCGGTATTTCAGTTATCAGCCGAAACACCCAGGGTGTAAAGCTTATGGGGATGGAGACGATTGAGAAAGTGACAGGTGTTGCAAGGCTTGCGGAAAAAGAAGTGTAACCGTTCACAGGCACCGCATCTGCTCGTGATCAGGGCAACCAGCATAGTAGACTATATATAGCTGGTCGTCCTGATCACGCACATCTGCAGCACCTGTGAACTCTTACAAGACGAAGATTGTGCGACCTTTTTGTTCCGAATGGGCGTGAACAGGTACATAAATTCTGTTCCGGTTTATAAGGATATTAT
>JASJGP010000192.1:0-2558 GCA_033791485.1 Desulfobacterales bacterium
TTGCAATAAAGGTATTCATATCCTTCAATGCGTCCGCCATATTTACCAGGCGCCGGGAAAGCTTCCCGCATTTTGCGAGTTCTTCCAACTCAGAAACCGTTAAAGCATCTCTGATTGAAAATTGACTGCTTTCTGTTCGCCGCAGTTCTTTAAGATGACCACCGCAGCCAAGAGATGTTCCTATATCCGAACAAAGAGTCCTTACATAGGTTCCTGAAGAGCAGAGCACCTCAAATCGCACAAACGGCAGGTTTATGTCAAGTATGTCAATATTTGATATAAAGACACTTCTTGCCGGCTTTTGAACTGGTTTGCCTTTTCTGGCCAATTTGTAAAGAGGAACACCTTTATGTTTCAAGGCTGAAAAAACCGGCGGAAGCTGCTCAATTTTTCCTTCAAACCTTTTAAATACAGACCGAATCAAATTTTCGGAAAAGTTAATCTTATTGCATTTTGATATAATAATTCCTGTTGAATCCTGTGTGTCAGTTTCAACGCCGAGATGAACAAGTGCTGTGTACTTCTTTTTGCCTTGCAAAAAAAACTTTGCAAGTTTGGTAGCATCATTGATACAGCAAACTAATACACCTGTTGCAAAAGGGTCCAGCGTCCCGGTATGCCCGACTTTTTTAGCCGACAGAGCTTTTTTTACAATAGCAACTACTTTGGCGGATGAAATGCCGGCAGGCTTATCAACAACCAACACTCCGCTTAAGTTCTTCTGGTTCATTGAAGCAGGATCCATGATACCGGATAATATGTTCATACCTGAATCTTGCATAAAAAAAGCAATTTAGATTTATATTTTTTCTGCCAAATTTGCAATACCAGATTTTATTTCAGCCAGAACTGATTGTGCTTCGAATCCTGCTGCGGTTGCATGTCCACCTCCACCAAAAAAAGTGGCAAAAGCAGCAACATCCACAGTTCCATCAGAGCGCAGGCTGACGTGAAATTGGCCGGAACCTTTTAAATTGTGGCTGCCGTTTTGTTTCTCATGAATAAGCGCTGCTATCTTTACATCCTCTATTCGTCTGGCGTAATTTATAAGGCCATCAATATCTTCAGTCCGTGTGCCTGTTTTGCTGAGCATTTCCTGGGTAACTGTCATTATCGACAGTTTTCCATTATGGAAAATTTCAATTGAATCAAGAGCCAGATTCAAAAGTTTAATGCGGCCAATAGAGTACCTGCCATATACATGCTGGGCAACATCAGAAGGGTCAACTCCCTTTTCAACCATTTCTTGGCATATTGCAAAAGCAGCCTGATTTGTATTTGAAAAACGAAATGAACCCGTGTCGGTTAATATTCCCGTGTATATCGAGGTTGCAATGGTCTTATCAATTGCAACACCCATCTTTTTTATCAGCCTGTAAATAATTTCCGCAGTAGAGCTGGCGGATGTGTCGATCAGCTGAAAACTACCAAATTGGCTATTGGAAATATGGTGGTCAATATTGATAATTGTAGGTATATCATTTACCATTGAAGCGGCCGTGCCGATCCGCTGCAAATTACTGCAATCAAGAATAATGGCGGTATCAAAGTCATTAGCGTTGTTAATGCTATTTTCGATCATTTCAACACGAGGCAGAAAACGATATACAACAGGAATCGAGCTTTCGTTGTATAAAGTTATTTTTTTATCTATTGCGGCGAGCAAAAGGCCCATAGCTATTGTGGAACCTACTGCATCGCCGTCCGGATTTGTATGTGATGCCAGCAAAACATGATTACTGCTTAACAGTTGATTTATTATCCGGTCCATTATCTTTTTCAATTGACTTTAGAATCTTGTTTATGTGATCTCCGTAATCGAAAGAGTCGTCATAAAAAAATTTAAGTTCAGGCATATAACGCAGCCCAAGTTTACCGGCAAGAGATCTTTTCACAAATCCCCGTGCACTTTTAAATCCCCGTGTAACCTCTTCGACACTTTTTTCTCCACCTGATGTGGCAAAGTAAATTCGAGCAACTCTTAAATCCCGTGACATTTGGACATTCGTAATGGTTGTCATTTTAAGACGAGGATCTTTTATCCCTTTTTGGAGTATCTCCGACAAAACTTGCTGTATCAGGCCGCTCACTCTGTCAGAACGCGCAAAAGTTTTCATAATTTGACTTTCAGGAACTATTTATATTGATTATCTCCATTTCAGTATCAATGATTTCGGCAAGCCCCAGCTCATCAGCCATATTAAAAATCTTGTCTATTTTTGAGTTCACCAATTTCCTGTTGTTTCCAACCATGGAAAAACCAATCTGAGATTTTTGATAAATATCATTAAAACCTATTTCAGCTACGGAAGCGTTAAACTTATTTTGCAACCGGCTGATAATAGATTTTATAATCTTTCTTTTGCCTTTCAGGGAACGACAGTCATGCAGCCTGAATGTAATGATTCCGATACCAACTATCATTGCACACGCACCATATACGTCCATTCGGAACAAAAGGGTTGCACAAGCTTCGCTCTGTAAGCGTTCACAGGTGCTGCAGATGTGCGTGATCAGGGCGATCAGCTTATATAGTCTGCTATGCTGGTTGCTCTGAT
>JASJGP010000193.1:0-8604 GCA_033791485.1 Desulfobacterales bacterium
GGCCTATTGTTGTATACTTATTGATAACAACTTGATGGTCAAGCGCCTTTCTATATTTAAAAAACAATGGTGTGTCAAGGATATAAAATATGGTTCTTCTCCAATTTAGTTGGAGAAGAGGGTTCCAGGGTTCCATTCGTATGACTTTCGCCAGGTTTACAATTTTTTATTTACATTCAGCGGGCTATAATCTGGTGTAACGATCCAGGGTTGTCTATTCGGTATTTGTGTAGTATTCTAAATAATAACATAGACTTTAAAGAATGTCAATCTTTCAGGAACATATTGAATATTTGGTGGATAGCGCTAAAACTTAACTAAAGTGCTGGAAGTTGAGCCGACTTCCAGCCGTTGGCGAGAGGTGGGTAAGCGAAAACTTCAAAAAGTGCAGCATCGAAGTCTGCGCTTATCTGCAAAGGTCTCAATAAATAGCACTGGATATTGACATGTAGGTTGATTAAGCTATTTAGCAGTTTGCTGCTCAATCTTGCGGCTGATCAATTCTGCAGTATTCTTTGTCTCTTTTGCAAGGGCTTTCAATTTGTCTTCATCAATGCTTGCCTTAAATCCTACAACCCAGACAGCTGATTTCAAATGCCCTTTTCCTGCAACAGGTGCTGCGACGGCACTGACTCCCGAGATATACTCTTCATTGTCTATGGCATACCCTTTTTCTTTTACACTCATAATTTCTTTGAGATATAAGTCGGGATCTGTAATTGTGTTTTTTGTATATTGGTGAAGACCTTTTGATTTTATGAATTCCGATACCTGATTTTCTTCCATCAATGACAGAAATATCTTTCCAATGGCTCCCGCCATAAGCGGAATAGTTGTCCCTATGGGAGAGGTAATCTTAAGGTCATGCATCGATTCAACTATATCAAGGACCGTTACATGTTCTCCATTTCGAACGCCGAGAAAGACCGATTCCTGTGTTTTTTCCATTAGATCTTCCATAAAGGGTCTTGCCAGATCCTTTATGTCTATCCTGGAATAAGCCGACCTGCCCAACTCGAAGAGGGTAAAACCCAAAGTGAAACTTTTTGTCAAAGGGTTTCTGGTAATGGCACCTAATTCTTCCAATGCGGTTGTTATTCCATGCACGGTGCTTTTACTTATCCCTAGATCTCTTGACAGTTCACTAATTTTAAGTCCTCTGTCAGTTTCGGAGATAAGCCTTAATATTTGAAATGCCTTTTTTACTATTGGAGCCTGATATTTTTCAGCCATTATTCACCATGTTGAAAACAAGAGACTTGACAGTAACCGGAAATACCTGATTACCAACAAGAGGTTTACCGATATCGATCCAGTCTCCTTCTTTAAGGTCCAATTCATCGAGAGTCAGCAAGTTAGTTTTCAGGCCGGTTTCCCGGCGGATTACATTCCCTACGCTACACGCAATATCATTTTCAAAGATTAAAATAATGGGTATTCTATTATCAATTGAATTGGGAAGAGCCGCTTCAATAGATTTTGCAAATAATTCTACTTCAGGATAAGAATTCCTTAACTGATCTTTAAAGTATAATGCTACGGTTTCTTTTCCTTCTTCTAAGTCAAACCTTTGAAATGATGCCTTTATCTCTGAAACGAGGTGCTGAACATTTAATTTTACTTGCTCTACATCCACCTTTATTACAGGGACATTTAATATCGGAAAATTAAGTTTATCATCCATAAACCCTGATGAGCCAGAAATTGACAGTGAGTGTGCGCCTGCTCCGATGACAGTGGCTCTAATTTTATTTAACGGCTCTATACCCGGAGAAGTTAATTTCGGTGTGAGCAAATTGATTTTATCGGCTAAAATTTCCCCCATGTCGTTGTGAGTGCCATTACCACCATATATCAGCTCCGCTACACCCCCTGAAAACATATATTCATCGATGCTGTTTGTAAAATCGAGGCTGTTTGTTATCATTAATTTTTTGGTTAAAAGGGAAGTCGGCTGCCGCGTAATTACCTCGATTAGTACTTGTGCAAACGTTTCAGCTATTTTATCAATATCCTTTTTAGGAATTCGATCACCAATTTGATAATCCATACCAAGATGTTCCATGACTGTTTTTGCAGGATCGGCGACGCGCCAAATTTTTTCATCGGAATCCAGGGCAATCAGTCTTCCTCCGACAGAGACACAACTTGTAGATACGATTTTGCCATTTACAGATATGGCAATATTGGACGTTCCCCCACCGATGTCACAGGATAGTATTGTTTTGTTGAATTTTTTAGATCTGTCTTTCGCACCTGAGCCCATGGCCGCGATCACGCCTTCGAAATTCGGTCCTGCGGCTGCCGCAACAAATTTTCCTGCATCATTGGATAATGTCTCTACGATTTCCTCCGCATTTCGTTTTTTGGCAGTTTCGCCTGTTATTATAACCGCACCGGTTTGAACTTCAGCAGGATTTATTCCCGCGTGCTTATACTCTTGTTTAAAAAAATCGGTTAATTCGGCTATATCGATCGTATTATCGTTCAATAAAGGTGTATCTATGATTTTTCCCTCATAAATTATGTTTCTATCCTGAATGATAAACCGACGAGTCGGAGACTGCTCATCCCTTTCCAGTAACAGTTTTGAAAATATCAGATGACTGGTTGAGCTTCCTATATCTATGCCAACACTGAGTAATTCAATTTCATTTACTTCCATATTTATTGCAAAGCTCCGTTTTCGAAAATTGTTCACCATATTGAACTTTTCACCTGACATTTTATAGCCTTTAGTCATTGCTTGTCAACAGCAATTTAAGTTTATACTGTTTGATACAGGTACTACACTGAGGCCTTTGAAAAGTCCCCATTTGCAAAGGTCTCACGCTGCTGTCAAAAGGATATTTATTCTTGACAAAAAACAGGAATCTGATATAAATTAATTATTGCTTAGTTCATAATAATGAACTTATCAGCCATGCCATGGCGCAAAAACGGGAGAATTATTGAATATGGATTTCGATTATTTTGTGGAGGGTCCTTTATTACAAATTGTTTTTTACATATTTATTATCGGTATTACGCTCAGGATCGTCTTTTTTATCTATTCAATAATTAGAAGCGGCGGGGAAAAAGATTTCAAACTGCTTTATTTTTTAAAAAACTTTACACTTTCTTTTTTCCCTCTGCATAAAGTGGTTATCAAAAGACCGGTTTATACAACTTTGCGTTATATATTCCACGCATGTATGGTTATTGTTCCCATCTGGTTCAGCGGGCATATTGTTTTGTGGGAAGAATCGAGTTTTGAATGGTACTGGACAGCAATCCCGGATGAATGGGCCGACTGGATGACAATACTGCTGCTTTTTCTTGCCGCCTATTTTCTAATCAGACGTATTATACTTACCAATATCCGAACCGTCTCTTCAATATCAGACCACCTTTTAATCATTATAGCCGCTTTGCCTTTTATAACAGGATATCTTTTAACACATGGCACCCTGGAATCCATACTCTTTTTTGAAAATAACATGCTAACCATTCACGTATTGAGCGGTGAAGCATTCATGATTGTTGCGGTGTTGCTTTTTTGCAGAACCCGGCTTAATATTGAAAAATGCATAACTTGCGGTGCATGTGATATAAGCTGTCCAACCGGAACACTTGAAGCCAGGGATGAAGGCGCTATGCGAATTTTTACCTACTCCCATTATCAATGCATCTGTTGCGGAGCATGTATAAATACCTGTCCGGAAGAAGCCGCAGAGCTGCGTCATGAAATAAGTCTTGCAAGGTTATTCCAGATAGCTTCCAAACAAGAGATAAGATCAGCAAAACTAAAAAAATGTGAAGGATGTGGCATACTGTATGTGCCTGAACCTCAGTTAGATAAAATCAGTCATAACTATTCTTTTGATTATACCCGTTTCTGTCCCAGATGTAGAAAGGTTAATATTGGTGAAGTTTTACTTCAACTGTCTCCATGGCACAGGCAAAAGAGGGGTGAAAAGTCTGTGTAGCAGTTTACCGCTTGAAACTTGAAATTGGAAAGTAGAAACTCGGAAGGGATGAAACAAGTTTACGAGTTGCCGGTACGATAGTTTTGCAGAAAGCTTTTAATTGTTCACTATAACGAACATTTGCAACCCTTTCAATAAAACAGGTCATAATTTATTAACATTGAAATTCCTTATAATAGTCATACACAGCGCTGTAAAAAGCTAATTTTTCGCTTGACAATAAGAAAAAATATGATATTAGTTATTAAATAATTGGTTCATAATAATGAACTTATTTCTACCTTGAAATAGAGAGGAGAACATCATGGCAATAGACACAGAAGAGTTATCAGGAGCCGAAACCCTGCGTAAAACCAGGACATATGGCAAGGTCAGGTGCCATAATCCGAGTTGTATGGAAAGGCTTGTGCCTGCTCCCGGGGCTAAACATGTAAAATGCCCCACCTGTGGGTTGGAGTACAGAATATTCTGGGTCAATCCCAATTTGCCCAGAATCAGAGGTCCTGTCTGGGATGTAAACAGAAAAATAGCCAAAGAAGCATTATTAAAAAAGGAGGGAAAGTGATATGGCGTTAAACAGGAAGATAGCATATATTGATCTCTCCACAGGAAAGATCGAAACAAAGCCTATCCCGCTTGAAGTAAGAAAGAAATTCCTCGGTGGCAGAGGGCTTGATGCGTATTTGTTGTATAATCACACAAAAAAGGGCTGTGACCCGCTGGGCCCGGATAATACGCTCATGATCAGCGGTGGCATACTGACTGCAACATGCGCTTCAGCAACCGCCAGAACTCATGTTATGGCTAAGTCCCCACTTACAGGACTGCTCGGAAGCGCAAACATGGGAGGATTCTTTGCCCCTGAACTCGCCTGGGCAGGCTTTCATCACTTGGTCATAAAGGGCAAGGCTGAAAAACCCGTTTATATCTGGATTCACAACGGTGAAATAGAAATAAAGGATGCCGCAAACCTGTGGGGTAAAACCACAACCGAAACACAGTGGGCAATCAGAGAAGAGCTTGGCGACGAAGATATTAAAAGTGCCGTCATAGGTCCTGCTGGTGAGAACCTTGTCGTATTTGCCAATGTTATGACAGGCATAAAAAATGCTGCAGGCAGATCGGGCATGGGAGCCGTAATGGGGTCTAAAAACCTCAAGGCGGTGGCTGCCAGGGGCACTATGGATATAAATATAGCCCATCCCAAAGATGCCATAGAGTATAACAAGAGATTTATTGAACAGATCACAAGTGCAAAGGTAAATCAAACCCAGGGAGCCTTGGGAACCCCGTTCATCTGGGGGGCTACAAATTCCTGGGGTGGAATACGAACCCGGAATTTTCAGTATAACCAGTGTGAAAATGCAGATGATATAGAGCCCGAACGTATTGATGAAATCTGCGAGGAAACCATGGGGCCGTATCATATGACCGGCTGCTTCGGCTGCCAGGTACACTGTCGCGCCCAGTACAAAATTCCTTCAGGTCCTTATGCAGGAAAATATGATGAAGGGCCTGAATACACCTCACAGGGTGCTTTTGGAGGAGAGCCGGATTGTAAAAATGCGGTGACGGTATTGACCGGAAACCACCTTGTGGATCAGTATGGAATGGACAACCTGGAAACCGGAAGCCTTATTTCCTGGGCTATGGAACTTTATGAACTGGGAATAATCACCAGTAAGGAAACCGACGGGCTTGATTTGAAATTCGGAAATGACGAAGCACTTCTCGAGATGATTGAGCGAATCTGTTATAGAAAAGGATATCTGGGTGATACACTGGCAGACGGAGGAATTCCGGCATCTGAAAAAATAGGAAAAAAATCATTCGACTATCTTATCCAGGTTAAGGGTATGAGCAACCTCCACTCCGACGAAAGGGCAACTCCGGCACTGGCACTTAATATAGCAACAGGCTCCAGGGGTTCCGACCACTTAAGGAGCAGGCCGGCTATAGACCTTTATCATCTTCCGGAGAAAGTCTTAAGGAAGATATACAGCAATCCCGTACCTTACGACGGGCCACTTAGCTCTGAGCATACTTCATATGAAGGTAAACCCTGGATGGTCTTTTGGCAGGAGAATTGCTACATGGGAGTGGATTGTCTTGGAATTTGCAAATATCATACCACTTTCCTGGGAGCGACACTTCCCAATTTTGAGGACTGGCCCAAGGTGCTTTATTACAATACCGGCCTGGAGATGACTCCTAAGGAAATCTGGGATGTTGCTGAAAGATGCTACAATATAGAAAGGCTGTTCAATTTGAGAGAAGGATTAAAAAGAGACGATCTCAAAAAGGGCGATACGCTCAATCACCGTTATTTTGATGAACCCTGCAGACGTGGTGCACCGGACGTTATTGGTTCAACAATTGATAGGAAAAAGTTTAAAAAGATGATTGACGAATACTATGAGCACCATGGCTGGGATGAAAACGGCGTTGCTACACAAGAGACGTTAAAAAGGCTCGGTCTGGATAAGGAACCGTCCCATCTGGTCTAATATTAGAGAGGAGAAAATAAATGGCTAAAGTCTTAAAAATAGATTACCAGAAATGCACCGGCTGCCGCCTGTGCGAGCTTATATGTGCTGTAGTACATGATGGTATTTCAAATCCTGCCCGAAGTAGTATCAAAGTGATGAAATGGGAGTCGGAAGGGCTTTATATCCCCATGTCATGCCAGCAATGCGAAGATGCCCCGTGTATGATCGCATGCCCGGTAAAGGCTATCTCCCGTGATGAGGCCCTGGATCGGGTAATGGTCGATTATGATATATGCATCGGCTGCCGTACATGTGTGTCGGTCTGTCCTTTCGGTGCCATGAATTTCAATGTGATAGATAAAAAGGTTTTCAAGTGTGATCTCTGTGATGGCGATCCGCAGTGTGTCCGATTCTGTGATATGAAGGCAATAGAATATGTTGAGGCAGACCGTGTCAGCATATCCAGAAAGAGAGATGCGGCAGAAAGATTATCCGCTGCGCAAAAGGAGTCGGCAGCACTGCAAGCGACAGTATAAAAGATAAGCATAGCCGTTTACGGCTTGAAACTTGAAATCGGAAAGTAGAAATTCGAGAGACAAGAAAGCCAAATTTTCAAGTTTTATATTTTGGGTTCTTCTCCAACTAATTTGGAGAAGAACCTATTTTATTTTCAACGTTCCGTGAACGCATACAGATAAACGGGGTTTCAGGCTTCATGCCTGGAACCCTGATTTCTTTCCCACTTTACCCCTCTTATAGCATTTTTTTAGCTATGATTATTCTCTATTTGTACAAACAGCTAGTTCTTCAGACGCCCTGGTTAAAAAGTAATTTTTTTTCTTGACACAATTAACACCGTAGGTGTAGTTACAATATAGCTGCAATGTAGTTAAATATTGAAAACGGAAAATAGGTTTAATTAGTCTTTATTTGTTAAAATAACATTGAGTTAAGTGACTGCAAGCCATGATTAATCAAAAAGTATGCCACGGATTCAGGAAATATAGAAGGGGAAAAAAATGAGGTACGCAGAGACAGGGTTTAACTTAGAAGTTGATCTAACCCGAGGAAACATTGAGAAGGTCGCAACTGACCCAAGAGACACCGAACTTTATCTGGGGGGTCTGGGTACTAACGCCAAGATATTATGGGAGAGGGTTCCTCCTGAAGTTGAACCCTTTTCTCCTGATAATCTACTAATATTTGCCGCCGGTCTTTTATGTGGAACACCTGCTACCGGTTGTAATCGTACCATTGTTACTACCATTTCTCCTCAGACCAGATTAATGGCATTTTCAATGATGGGGGGATTTTGGGCACCGGAATTGAAGTATGCCGGTTATGACAAAGTGATCCTTCGCGGTAAGTCCCCTGACCTGGTTTATTTGTGGATAAACAATGACAAAGTAGAAATACGTGATGCCTCTCATTTGAAGGGTAAAGGCGCTGTTGAAACTGCAGAACTTATTCGACAGGAGTTAAAGGAGCCGAAAGCCCAGGTGGCTGCTATCGGCATGGCCGGTGAAAACAGGGTCTATTTTGCTTCCATCGAGCAGGGCAGGTCCAGTGCCAGTCGACTAGGAATAGGCGCCGTTATGGGAGACAAAGGGGTAAAGGCGGTCGTTGTTCGTGGTACCAAGGACATCAATCTCGCCCGACCGGATGAATACATGGAGCTTTGCAATGAAGTGATGGAATATATAAAATTCCGCAATGATAATCCGATTCCGGGAGTCATGCCCATTTTAGCAGGACTAGGGTCACCGCAGGAGATGAAAGTCCATGACGAGAAGTGGCACACCGATAATTTCATGTGGGGAAATTCCCGTACCCGCAGAAGAGATTTTTGGAACGAGGAAGTCGCAAAGGACTGGATGGAGACTATGGATAATATGCGGACACGGCTAATTAGTTGCTTTAACTGTCCGATGACGTGCGGGGCAACAATTTCCCCTCCGGGACGTCCAACATATATGATGAAATGTTTCTCGAAACTTACCTATACAATGGCGGCCATGTCAGATCTGGAATTTGGCTTGGGCATCGCTCAAAGTGCTACGGAGTATGGAGTGGATGCATTCTCAACCCCACAAGTTATGGCTTTTGCCCTTGAACTTTTAGAAAACGGCATTTTGACGGATAAAGAT
>JASJGP010000194.1:0-3271 GCA_033791485.1 Desulfobacterales bacterium
ATGTTTTCTTAAGTGGCGCTTTAAATTGGAAAACAGGTTATCTTTTAACAGGACCTTAAAACTTTGGGGAGAACCCTTGCTCCCCCTCGGAGAATTCTGGTAAAAGGATTCAATGGCAATTAAAATTTGTTCTCCTCGGTAGAGCAGTTCAATCTCATGCTCCCGCTGCATGATGGTGCGCCATTGCTTTTGAACAACCATCAGGGAAGCGCCGGTCACAAAAATGAGCACCAGGGCAAACATATAGGTAAACCCCTTCTCACCGGGCGCATTCCCATTTTCCGGGTTATGCAGCCAATAATGAAAGATGTGAATTTGCCATTTGTTTCAGGTGGTTCCAGCGCCCAGACTTGTAGTATGAGCGCAGCATGAGCATTTTGTCTGCATTTTCTTTACACCAAAAAATGCAAGGGCCTTTAAGTCGCAAGTTGACCACTCTCCGGATCGAACTTTCAATCGCTCCACTGCCAATAGGTAAGCCCAATGCCTTCACAGTTGGAAAATTAAGCCTTTGCTCATTTCGAACAAAATAATCTCGCTCCGTCTTGATAGCTTTGCTATTTCGGCCTCGGCAAAGAACCTGTACGGCCTGTACGACCGCAGTCGATTGACCTTTTAATAGAAGACATCTTTGTTTGGAAATCCAGGATTTACGTTTTTTAGCTGACCAACTTTTTCGTAATCCCGCAACCTTACCAAGATGTTCTACAGCATGGTAGAAGTCAAGAAGTTCATATACCTTCTCCAGATCCAAACCCAAGGATTTAACAAGAGCGGGGACTCGATTCCAGATCCAATGAGCTCCGTCTGCAACGAACAAGACTTTGTCTGCCTTCTGGATTGAGAGAGCCTTCAGATAACCTTTTAGCAGATCAAACAAGCCATCAGGACCATTGATTCCACCGTCAATAAAGGGATTGAAGCTTCTTTCCTGTTTACCCTGTGCATCGACAACATAAATGATCAAAAGCTTCGGTTCTCGCCAGGCCCCATTATATCGGGTTCTTCCTTTTTTGGTCTTTGGGCCTCGCTTCTTTTCACGCAGTCGTGTGCGTCCACCGTCAGTACTGACGACGACTCGACGCCCCTGGAGATTGTCCGATTCGTTCAATGGAATTAGACCTTCTTGCTGGACTACCCGGGCTCGTTCCGCATAACGGTAAGCCAGTTTCCGAATCACCTTTACTCCCAGCGCAATACCATGATCACAAAGCACTTGACGAGCTTCTTCAAACGAACTCAATAACGCAGACCAAGCACTAACCATCGCTGCCAAGCCAGGTGTGCATCGTTCATGAATTCCCAGTAATATCAAACCGGCATACATTCCCTTATACCGTTTCCCCTTTCGACGATCACACGATCGTCTATAATATCGGGAATGAAGTTCGATATCGGCACCTCCTCTGGTCTGAATCTGAACGCTCTGATATCCTTCGTTTTTCATTCTGCCCGGCCAATTTTGAACCAATTCTTTCTCTTTGGTCCGTTGTTCAGGAGAATCTAAGGTTGTTTGGACTTTTTTTTTAACAACAAAGCGGCTAATCGATTTGTATAGCTCATAATTTTTTGTTCCAGCAGATCTAACTCTTCCGGACTACCTATGAGCTGCCTATCTTCGTCCAGCTTTTTAAGGCAAGCATACACGTTTTCAACCGTTTCACAATCTTTAGCTGTCCTGATCTCTATGATATTGTACCTCTCCACTTTAGATGATTTGGGCGGAGCATATCATTCTTTTTGCACAAATAGACAAAATTTTTTTTAACCCGGAAAATGGGAATGCGCCCAATTAATATCCAGGGTAAATCCCGCAGAGATTAGTAAACCAGGTTTTTTTAGTCAAGCCCATTTATACAGGGTCTCTGGGCAATCGCCTTGCCTGCAGTTTCATGTCCATTAAATAGTCTGAACCCATTATTGTGGGGTTCAAGTTTACTCAATTTCACCATGAATAAAAGACCTTCAAGCAATCTTGACTATTTGAGTTAATTTACATAGGGTTAAAATTGACGATCTTGCAAGAAATCAAACAGGGGAAGAGGATATGAAAATTGGCATTGGTTATTCGAATACAAGTAACAGTTTTGAATCTGGAAGATTTGTTGCACAAACCGCTAAAAAAAATATTGATTCCCCTGATTTTTTTATTGCTTTCTGCAATTCAGCACTTAATGCAGAAAAGTTTTTTAAAGGGATCAAAGAAATTGCCGGAGCTGTACCGGTTATCGGCGGTTCAGCAGTCGGCATTATAACCAGGGACAACCTCTCCTATGAAGGACACTCGGCAGGTGCCCTGGCATTGCAGGGGGAAAATATTTCTATTCAGATTCATTCAACAGGAGAAATAGACAAAGATTTGTATGGCGCCGGAAAAAAACTTGCTGAACTCTTCTCTCCCCCTGATGACAGTCAACTCCTTTTTCTTTTATATGACTCAATATGTCAAGGCGCAACCCCTTCATCTCCACCGATAATGAATGCCTCCCCTCAATTGCTTGCCGGAATAGAAGATCATTTAAAGCATGCTGTTCCTGTCCTGGGTGCCGGTACCTTGGGCGGTTTTGATTTCAAACCGACCATGCAGTTCTGCGGTAACTATGCGGCAAGGCAACAGGCATTGGGGTTGCTGATGTCTGGTGGCTTTGATGTCTACCATGCTATCATGCATGGCTGTACGCCTCTTGATGGGCAATATCTTACTATCACTAAAAAAGAAGGCCCCTTTATCTATGAAATAAACGGGCTGCCTGCCTGCGAATTGATTGATGAGGTGTATGGAAGCACGGAATGGCGGAAACAAACGCCGGTTAACTTTTTAACCATCGGCTTAAATAAAGGAGAAAAATTTGCTGATTTTGCAGAACAAAATTATGTAAACCGGCTCATAGCGGGAGCATTGCCGGACGGAAAAGGGATTTGCATGTTTGAGGCAGACCTGGATGAGGGCACACAAGTACAATTCATGCTGCGGGATACCATGCAGATGATTGAGTCGGTTAAATTGAACACCAAAAAAATTTTCAATCAGATTGACGCAGACCACCGGAAGCCATGCCTTGGTATTTATATTGATTGTGCGGGAAGGGCCTCAATTCAATCGCATACAGCTACAGAGGAAGCTGCCTGTGTTCAGCAAATCTTCAATGAGAAAAACGTACCTCTTTTTGGGTTTTATTCAGGGGTGGAGATTGCCCCCTTCCAGGGAAGCAGCCGTGGCCTTGACTGGACAGGCGTCTTAATAATACTTGCTGAGAAATAGAGAACGATA
>JASJGP010000195.1:0-4135 GCA_033791485.1 Desulfobacterales bacterium
CGTTATCCGCTGCTTTATGTCCAAATAATTGGTATTATCATGGAACTTCTCCTTGATAATGATGAGAAAATCATGTATCTTGCATCCCGCATCGTATATTATAATAAGGAGATAAGTATGCCAAAACCAGGATATTGGGCGGATAATTATGTCAGCAATAAACGTTCAGGTCCAGAGGCGATTCGCTTAATCAAACCAGGCCGGAGGGTCTTCATCGGTTCCTCCTGCGGAGAACCGCAATATCTTATCAGGACACTTTCTGAAGCTTCAAGGCGTTTGACGGATATTGAAATCGTGCGTCTGCTGGCCCTGGAAAATACTCCATTGACGCTAATTGCCAACAAAACAATGGATCATTCGTTAAACATCAGGTCTTTTTACCTTGGCTCTGCCAAACCGCAAGGGCTGGCAAGAAACAAGCGCTTTATAACTCCCATGAACCTTTCGGCGATCCCTCGTCTTTTCAGGAGCAGAAGACTCCCTATTCATGTAGCCCTGATTCAGGTAACACCACCGGACGATTTCGGGTGGATGAGCCTGGGTATTTCCGTGGATATCACCCTGGCCGCAGCCTTGTCTGCGGATCTTGTTATTGCCCAGGTTAATTCCAGCATGCCGAGAGTCCTTGGTCAAAGTTTTATCCATGTAAATGATGTAGATGTTTTTGTAGAACATGATGAACAACTGCTAACCATCGAAGAAGCCCCTGAATCGGAGCAGGCTAATAAGATAGGCAGCCTCATTGCAAGGCTGATAGAAGACGGCTCTACTATTCAAATAAGTCTGGGAACAACTCCCCAGGCAACTCTCACCGCCCTGTCTGACAAGAATGACCTTGGCGTACACAGCCAGTACATTACTGATGATATTATGCACCTTGTATCAAGGGGGGTTGTAACAAATAGAAAAAAAGGGTTTAACGAAGGAAAGCTCGTGGCGAGCAGTGCTATCGGTACACAGGCACTCTATGAATTTTTACATGACAATCCGGCTCTTGATTTTCACCCTTCGGATTATGTGAATGATCCGGGCATTATTTCCCGCCATAACAGGATGGTTTCCATGAATGTAGCGCTGGCTATAGACCTGACAGGGCAGGTTGCTGCCGATGCTATGCCGCATAACCACTTTTCAGGAGTGACCGGCATGGTCGACTTTGTCAGAGGGGCGGCCCAGGCAGAAGGGGGCAAATCGATAATCATGCTCATATCAACTTCTAGAGATGGTAAGAAAAGCCGTATTGTTCCAATGCTTGATACTGCTGTTGTTGTTCCAAGGGGTGATGCCCATTATGTAGTTACGGAGTTCGGAGCAGTGAATCTTTTCGGAAAGAGCCTGCAGGAGCGAGCAAGAGCCATGATAAGTATTGCACATCCTGACTTTCGGAATGAGCTTTTTTATGAGGCAAAGAAAATAGGGCTGCTTAGCGAAACACGCACTTTAAAGGACTCGATTAAACATGGTATTTATCCGTTTAAACTTGAAGAAACCAGAAAAATCGACGGGCAGGAAGTAACCATCCGGCCCGCAAAACCTGTTGATGAAAGAAGGATACAGGAACATTTTTACAACCTGGACAAAACGGACATTGTTTCGAGATTTTTTCATGAAAAAAGAAGTTTTGTACGTGACGAGGCGGAAGGTGTGTCCCAGATAGACTATATCAAAGATCTGACTATTGTGGGGGTTGTCGGGGAGTTTGGGTTTGGAACGGTTGTTGGTATCGGAGAGTACCTTCTCGAGCCGTCAAAAAATATCGCAGAAGTCGCTTTTTCCATAAGCAAAGAATTTCAGGGGAAGGGGCTCGGGAAAATCTTAATAAAAAAGCTTTGCATGGCAGCACGGGAAAACGGAATTGCAGGCCTGGTTGCGTACACCTCCCCCGGGAACAAAAGCATGATAAAGCTGTTTAATACCCTGCCTTATAAAACAAAGACCTTTTTTGACGGTGACATGCTTTCGTTGAAATGCCGTTTTGATGAGGTGAAGTCTTGATGGCGTCGTTCCAAGACTCATCTACTGCGCTGGTATGGTTTTTCAGGAATTCGACATACTATATGTATTGTATCGTCCCTGAAAAACCACTACGCCTTGTATATGAGCCTTGAAACGACGCCATCCGGCGCTTCAAAGATTTTTTACTAATGCATCAAATTTGAAGGGTTTAAAAAAATAGGACGTTAAAATTGAATCTAATTTAATTTTAAAACGATATTTAATTCTGATAGTCTATTGACAAATCAAAGCTACCAATATATGTAAACCATTTGAAAAAATGCAGGACAGACCGGCTTGCAATTTCGGTTCTGTAATTTTTAACCTATCGTTTTTATATAAAATATCAGTTCGTTATTTTCATATTCCCTTATAACTACAATTCTACCGACGTAGATTTTAATAAAAAAATAGCTTAACGAAGGGGGGGTGAATTTAATTTTAAATCCGGGCATAACGGTTTTGCCCATTTGACGTTAACAGATGAGAATTGAAGTTAAGAAAGCTTCAATTAATAATTTTTCCATCTAAAGGAGGTAACATTGGGCTTTGAATTTTATAAAGAATCTTATACGGGAAGCATAAAGGAAATTTCCATAGGAGACGGTGGCAAAGCAGTCACTGTCGGTGGTGAGACATGCTATCCTTTTTATCAGTTTGAAGGTGAAATGCCCAACAAACCCAGGATTGCAATGGAAATTTGGGACATGGAGCCTGAGGATTGGGCGGAATCTGCTCTCAGCCATTTCAAGGATGTCATTTCAGATCCTGCGGCCTGGGCAAAAAAATGTGTTGATGAGTTCGGAGCTGAAATGATTGTATTACAGCTTAAAAGCATCGATCCCAACGGTGAAGACGCAAGCCCTGAAGTTGCTGCGGCAACCGTGAAAAAAGTCAGTGAGGCAATCGACGTTCCGCTGATTGTTTGGGGCTGTGCCAGCCCTCAAAAGGATGAGGATGTTTTGAAAAAAGTGGCTGAAGAATGCCAGAATGTGAAGCTGACCATTGGTCCTGTGGAGGATAAAAATCACAAAGGGATTGGGGCTGCTGCAATGGGGTATGGCCATACAATTATTTCGTCTTCACCCATCGATGTGAACATTGCCAAACAGGTGAACATCCTTCTTGAAAACCTGGGCATGCCCATGGATAAAATAATTGTTGATCCGACCACAGGCGGGTTGGGTTATGGGATGGAATATTCATACTCTGTTATGGAAAGGCTGAGAATGGCTGCTCTGTCCCAGGGTGATGATAAACTCCAGTTTCCCATTATTAACAACCTTGGCAACGAAGTATGGAAGTGCAAGGAAGCCAAACAGCCGGTCGATGAAATGCCGATATTGGGTGATCCCGAAAGGCGCGGGATACTTATGGAAGCGGTAGGTGCTGTAACCTACCTGATGGGAGGTTCGGATATTCTTATTATGAGACATCCCGAATCTATTCGTATGGTCAAATCTTTCATCGATCTGGTTTCAGAAGGCGGAGCTGCAGGTGATGTTGCACCTATCAAAAAGGATCTGGACGACGTTGACATCGACCTGGCATCCCTTGCACCGGAGCCTGACCTGACAATAGAAGAAGAAAAGGTCAAGAAGGCTCCGCCACCGAAGAAAGAAGCTCCTCCGGCTAAAAAGGCTGCACCGGCACAAGCTGCTGCGCCTGCAAAACCGGCGGAACCGGCAAAAGAAGCTGCACCTGCGGAACCGGCAAAAGAAGCAGTAGCCGAAAAAGCCGAAGATGATGCAAAGGCCAAAGCAGAGGCAGAAGCCAAAGCAAAAGCCGATGCTGAAGCAAAGGCAAAGGCAGATGTCGAAGCCAAAGCTAAAGCAGAAGGGGAAGCAAAAGCCAAAACAGAGGCAGAAGCCAAAGCTAAATCTGATGCTGAAGCAAAGGCTAAAGCTAAAGAAGTTGCCAAGCGTGAGTCCGAAGAAGAGGCCATAAGACAGAAGAGAGCAAAAGAACAGGAAGAACGAATGGCAAAGGGTACCACAACCAAGGATAAAAAGGTAACAATGACAGCAGCCAAGACTCAGAAATCTGCTTTATCTAAATTTAAGAATATTAGGAGATAATGTGTTTTAGCCATCATTGAAATCGAAAGTTTAAAAATATACCGTTTGCAATTTATAGAGCA
>JASJGP010000196.1:0-3883 GCA_033791485.1 Desulfobacterales bacterium
AAAGCTCTTTATTGCTGAAGGCACGGTGAAACAATACGTCTATAAAATATTCCAGAAACTCAATGTCTCCAATAGACATGAGGCTGCCGAGAAAGCAACAGTGTTTGGATTAATCTGACATCCCTTAGGGGCATATTGCCGGTCAATCCAAACCTATATCCTGAACGATATAACTTTTTTTATAACTCACTTTATAACTTTTCGGGCCTTTGATCTTATTGAATCCTCCGATAAGTTCTATAGTAGGCTTTTGCTGTAATTGACCAGTGACGATTGTCATTAAATTTTTCTTTTCAAATAGATATTTATAGCCGGTCGGCATTGCTCATGGATCCGATACTGATCTGGCGAAAAAAATGGTATTACGATAGCCTTCCCACAACGAGACCGCCACCTCGATAAAGGGCCCATTGATATTCGTTTGGTTTCCGGAGAGGTATAGAATCCTGATGTGGATGAATATAAAAGTTCATCTTATGAGAAAAGGAGGTTGGAATGGGTGACCGAACCCTGGACTTTATTGCTTTAGGCACCTTATTTTTTGTTGTTATTACGCTGATCTATGGGATCATTTACATTCATGATATCCCCTATGAGATTGCAAAAAAAAGAAAACATCCCCACCAGGATGCTATACATACAGCAGGCTGGGTCAGTCTTTTTCTCATGCACACCGTTTGGCCTTTTTTATGGATTTGGGCGACACTGTATAAACCAGGATTTGGCTGGGGGTTCTCCCAGACTTCTGAGGCTGGGGGGGATCATCAGACCACAAGCGAGCTACAAGACCGCATTTCACAACTTGAAACGTTATACCAGGCAAAAATCGTATTGATAGACATCTCAATTAAGCGCTTAATGAACCGCGTGGGGCTCCACTTATCTCTGGGAGGCAGCTTTACTTCAAATAAGACAATTTGATATGAATTAATTTTTTTTTGTGTGCAATGTAAATGATTGAGAGACAATAAATCTATGGGAAAAAAAATGGCACAAACAAATGAAAAAGCTGTATCTTTTTTCAAGATATCACAATTCATAAATCAAGAAACATTTGGGGGAATTCTTTTAATTCTTGCCACAGTGACTGCTGTTTTATGGGCAAACTCTTCTTTTTATGATGTATACCACTACCTTACCCACGAGATTCAGGTTGGTACAAACTTTGGTGATTTTCATTTTTCCCTCCACCACTGGGTCAATGACGGGCTCATGGCCCTATTTTTTTTCACCATCGGCCTTGAGATTAAACGGGAAGTGGTGGGAGGCGAGCTCTCTTCGGTGAAAAAAGCGTCTCTCCCCGTCATGGCGGCCATCGGCGGCATGGTGGTTCCGGCGGTAATATTTTCCCTGTTCAATGGAAATAATCCGGATTACTCAGCTGGGTGGGGAATTCCTATGGCCACGGACATTGCCTTTGCCCTGGGCATAATTGCCCTGCTCGGCAGCCGAGTGAATATCAATCTAAAAATATTTTTAACCGCCCTGGCCATTGCCGACGATCTGGGAGCGATTATGGTGATTGCTGTTTTTTATACAGATACTATTAACTATTATCAGCTTGGCAGTGCCCTGGTTGCCATTATTATTTTGATTTTAGGAAATAGAATGGGATTTCGCTCTTCCTTTTTTTATGGAATCATTGGGCTTGTCGGGGTCTGGCTTGCCTTTTTCTTTTCCGGGATTCATGCGACCATTGCCGGGGTTCTCATTGCATTTACCATTCCAGCCAAAGCCAAAATCAATGAGGTCGACTATATAGATAAGCTTACCATACTGCTTAAAAAATTCAGGGATGAAAAAAGAAATGATTCAAAATTGCTGACAAACCAGCAGGCACATTTAATAGAAGAAATTGAAACTCTTGGCGATGATGCTCACACCCCCCTCCAGAGACTGGAGCATATCATGCACCCCATATCTGCCTACTTCATTATTCCTGTGTTTGCTCTATTCAATGCCGGGGTTCATATTGAAGGTGATATCATGACTATGATTTTACACCCGGTTTCCCTTGGCATCATTGCCGGGCTTGTGCTGGGAAAATTTATCGGGATTTCCATTTTCAGCCATTTGATTATCAAACTGAAGCTTGCAGTTCTTCCCGAGGGTGTCAGCTTCCGTGATATATACGGGACTGCCTTCCTGGCAGGTATCGGGTTTACCATGTCTATCTTTGTTTCAGACCTTGCTTTTTCAGATCCCCAAGTGGTTCAGATTGCAAAAGTCGGAATTTTTTTGGCATCCATTATCGCTGCAATACTTGGTGTTTTAATCCTTTTAAGCGGGAAAGATAAGGGAAAGCAATCTCACTGAAAAAAATCCGTTCCAAAAGGAGAGTCTGTTTTATGCCGGCAGAAATGGATTATCCCCAGACTCAATTTTATAAAAACCTGAACGAGCGGTGCTTAATCTCAGTCAAAAAAAAGCAAGCAAAATTTAGCAACTAATAGGTTGAAATATATGACTCTTTGATGTAGCATATTTTAAAAAATAAGGATAATGGAATTAATGGCTTTCCTGAGTGGGCTTTTTTATATACCTTAAACGCATTGGATTCAAGGTTATGCCCGTACAACTTTTACTGACCAAACTGCATAAACCATCGATACCTAAGCACTACTTGCATCGACAACGTCTGAGAGACAAGATCAATCAGCACCGCCAGGGTCCATTCACGCTGGTATCTGCACCGGCCGGATATGGCAAGAGCACCTTAATAAGTTCGTGGCTGGAATCATGTGAAGTGCCAAGTGCCTGGGTATCCCTTGATAGAGAGGACAATGATTTAAATGTGTTTTTATCCTATCTTCTGGCGGCGGTACAAGGCCTTTTTCCCGATGCCAGTTGTGAAACGAGGGCTATGTTGAAAGCAGCGGAAAGCCCGTCTGTAACTTTACTGGCACGCAATTTAATCAATGAACTGGACAGTATCAATGAATCATTCATTATAGTCTTGGATGATTATCACGTGATAAAGGATAAAGACCTTCATTATCTGTTAGCAGAACTTTTGAAATACCCTCCTAAACCGCTTCATCTTGTTGTGGTCTCGAGGCGTGATCCTTTCCTGCCGCTTAATAAGATTCGTGCCAAAGATCAAATGATGGAAATAAGAGCCAATGACCTTCGCTTTAGCAATGAGGAATCCAGCGCGTTCCTTGAAAAGTTTTTAGGGGTTTCGCTGGACAAAAAGACAGTGGCAGTTGTAGAAAAAAAGACCGAGGGATGGATCACCGGTCTGCGCCTGGCTGTATTAACCCTGCGCAATCAGTCAGACAGAGACCTTTTTCTCAAGAACCTTCCGGAAGATAATCGGTATGCCTTGGATTACATCCTCTCGGAAGTTCTCTCCAAATATTCTCCGGTCATGCAGGAATACCTGCTTTCGATGTCCATTCTGAACCGATTTTCTGCATCTTTGTGCGAAGCTGTATACACCCATTACAATACATCCAATACCGAGAAAATGACTGGGCAGGAATATATAGCCCGCCTGGAACAAGACAATTTATTTGTAATCCCTCTGGACGATGAACAGGTGTGGTTTCGCTACCACCATCTTTTTCAAACACTTCTGCAACGGTTGTTAAAGCTCAGATTCAAGCAAGACGGCATCAACGCACTCCACAAACGGGCCAGTGAGTGGTTTGCCGAAAACGGATTAATTGAAGAAGCGCTCCATCACGCCCTGGATGGTGGAGACACTGCATTTGCCGTCCAACTGGTAGCACAAAACCGTCACGACCTCTTAAATCAGGAGCAGTGGACCCGGTTAAGGCGTTGGCTGAACTTGTTGCCCCACGATTGTATTGAAGAGAACCCGGAACTACTCATAACCCAGGCTTGGTTCTTGTGGAATTCGATGCGGTTTCCTGAAATG
>JASJGP010000197.1:0-3945 GCA_033791485.1 Desulfobacterales bacterium
GCGATGTTTCCTGCTTTTGGCGGCAATATTGCACGATTGTTTTTGTCTGTAAAGGATCTGACAAAAGGATGGTTTTCAAACTCATCAATAAATATATTATCTATTACAAACTGCATGAAGCTATCTGCTTTATCGATACCACCCTGCTCACGCAGTTTTTTCCGATACATGGCGATAGTAAATTTTTTAATCTCTGGTATTATTTTGGCTTTAAAATCCTTTAAATAGGACTTGCTTATACCCATTTCCTCTGCGAGCCGGTGAACGAGGGTATCTTCATCCTGCTCAAAGTATTTTTCTATGAACTGTTTCGCCGCAGATACTGACATCTGGTCAGATATATAATTTATCAACATCACCAGGATTTCTTCATTGTTCTGCAAATTAGCAAGCGCATAATTTTGAAACACAACGGGTACTTCATCATTAAGAATGATTTGCATGATGCTTTTGTCATTCTGTGCAACTAAAGAGGACTTTTGCCGGAGCAAATCGTATTTGCGCTTAATCATTGGAAAAACTTCGGATATAAGAGTATCAGCATCATTTTTCTTAATACCCAGCTCTTTTGCAAGATATGCTATATGTTTATTATTTCCGGCAAAAAGGTGGTTTTTGCTATTTTTATCCATAGAATGATGTTCCGATTAACCGGTTAAAACGCTTTAATTAAAAATTTCAGACCTCAATATACTGACTTGAATATACTGATAGAGACCTCTGCAAGTAGGAGTAAATGATGAAAAATCCTTTTTCCTGTGAACTGAGAGCTTTTAGTTATAAACTGCTTATGACCAGTCAGTCAACGAGAGAATCCAGAGGCAACGGAGTTTGGCGTTCCGGTTTTTTTATTGGATCTTTAGTTTTTTTCCCCAGTCCGTGTGGAACATTCACCTTATATTTTCCTACAGGAAAATGGTTTTTTAGAAATTGCGGATTAAGCTCCTTGATGGCTTTAAAATCGGTACCCAGAGACTTTGCAAAATCTGCTATGTGAACCTGGTTTTTTATGTCGACCAACACTACATCATGTTTATAGGGTCGGTATATACGTTCACTATGAAGATTATACCCGTAACTTTTCGGATTTTCCATTACTATTTTGATGGCTGCAATCCTGAAAATATATCGTTCCGTCTCCAATGGCAGATTAAGCCTGTAGTAATCGCTGGTTTTTTGCTCACGCATTGCTCTTCTGATGCGTGTTTCACCGCCATTATATGCGGCAAGAGCGAGCGGCCATGTGTTGAATTTGCGCTTAAGATATTTTAGGTACTTAATTGCCGCTTTAGTTGAATGCTCAAAATTCAGGCGCTCATCAACAATATTGTTCTTTGTAAGGCCGTTACTTCGAGCAGCAAGTTTCATGAACTGCCAGATCCCTTTTGCTCCTTTATGTGATCGAGAGTGTGTCAGTAAGGCACTTTCCGCCACAGCAAGGTACTTTAAGTCCATGGGCATACCGGCTTCGGAAAGCTTTTTTTCAATATACGGGAAGTACCTCCCGGCCCGTTTCAAATACATGAAAACCTGCGCCCGATCCCATACTGTTATATTAAATTCCCGGTCAAGCATTTCCCATACATGAGGATTTTCAAGAGGTATCATTTCGCCACAAAGGGATAGAGTATTGGGCAGCGAAAAATCATGAGCAGCCGGAAAAGAAGTGACAGTCTCCGATTTTTCCGCATCAGGCCCGGGGATATTGCCGTAAACCATGTTATTACTAGAAAAAGCGGCGATCCAGCCTGTGATGAAGAAAAAAACTGCACATAATGTCATTTTAATTTTTTTATTCATAATTTAACCTTCTTTGTAACTACTCACTTAGTCAGGCTGAAGGGATCAGAAAAGCACAATTGCCGTACTATGGCGGAAATATCGGATTCTTGCATCAAACATGGCTTTTAAATGCGCTTTTCCCTGACAGTCTTCAACCTATCCACCTGAGTAGTTACATAATTCTTAAGCAGTTCACTCGAGCCCCTGCCTGCCTGGCATAGCCAAAGGTGAAGCCTGGACCCCTTGAACTCTTATGATCCTGCCAGCTCTTTTGGAGATGACCCCCTTTTTCTAACTATATACTTTTTTATCCTGTTGCCATCCATCTCCTTTACAGTAACTGTAAAATCTCCCATTTGGATCTCTTCTTTCTCCAGGGGAATTCTTTCAATTTGATCAAGAATATATCCGGAAAAAGTGTCATATTCCTTTAAATCAGGTATATTCATATGTATCTTCTCGTTCACTTCATCAATATCAGACTTGCCTAAAACAATCCATTCGTCTTTTTTTATCCGTGTAATAAGCGGTTCATATTTATCTGTTTCATCACTTATTTCTCCTACAATTTCTTCAAGTGCATCCTCAAGTGTTATCAGTCCGGATACACCTCCGTGTTCATCTACAACAATTGCTAAATGGTCTTTCCTTTTTTTGAACTGGTGAAGAAGTGAATCGAGCTTTACGTATTCTGGAATGAAATAGGGACTGCGCATTATCTTTCTGACATCAATTGCTTCATCGCACGCCGGTTGACGCATAAAGAGATCCTTTATGTTCAAAATGCCGATAACATGATCTAAATCTTCTTCAATCACCGGAATTCTTGTAAACCCCGGCTTGACTATATCTTCTATCTTGAGTTTCTTGTCAGCTTCGACTACAAACATGTCGCCTCTGGGGGTCATTATCTCTGAAGCATTAGTATCATCAAATTCGAAGATATTATGAATAAATTCCTTTTCTTCTTTTCCTATCTCTCCTTCCTCTTCAACGACCTCGACAAAAGTCCATAATTCTTCTTCCGTTATTTTAGGCTTCCCCTTGATTTTTCCAGTCAGTCTGGGAATAAAATTAAGAAAAACTATAATAGGAAAAAAGATAATCGACAGCCAGTAAATCGGAAATATCACGAGCTTTGCAATAAGAATGTTGTTTCTTGTTGCAATCGATTTTGGGAATATCTCACCAAAAATTAAGATAAGCAGCGTCATGATTCCGGTAGTAATACCTACCGCATTACTTGAAACAATATTTATGGTAATGGTGGTTGCCAGGGCGGATGCTCCCACATTAACAACATTATTACCAATCAGAATTGTAGCTAAAAGCTTATGTTGATCATCTTTCATTTTTTTTATCAGCGCATTGGCCCTCCCTTTTTGTTTGGCAAGATGCCTGGCTTTTGCTTTGCTTATGGAAAACAGAGCAGTTTCAGCTGAAGAAAAAAATCCTGATAAAAAAAGAAGAATTATTAATATAATAATTTGATCAAACATAAAAATATTTCCTAATTAAAATATACCGGACAAGCCGGATAAGCTGAGCGCTTCGCTTGAGGAGCACTACGTTCGAGGAGTGCTTTGCTTGAGGGTCAATGATTTTACCCTAAAGGATGTCAGTCCGCTCCTCAAGTCACAACGTGACGCTCCTCAAGCCTTTGACTGCTCAGTGACTGAACGCACTGATTTATCCGACTAAAACTTTTTTTGCTCAAAAAACCTAAAAATTGAAAGAAGGCACAATGGATGACGGAAAATCAAAGCAGCACCGGGAACGCCGCCGGGAGCGAATTGAAGAGAAAATCGTACAAATGAGAGCGGACCAGGAATATGACGCCGTAAGAGAGATTATCGAGTTTAACAAGACCCCGGCTGATTTAAAAGCGGATATGGACCGATTTGTCATCGGACAGGAACAAGGGAAAAAAATCATGTGTACGGCCATTGCTTTTCACTACCGGAGGCTGAGCCTGGCGCTTAAAAAAGGGATGACAGATAGCGGCGGGGACATCAATATTGCACTTCGGAATATAACATCGCCAAAAGCCAACATTATGATTATCGGTCCCACCGGATGCGGCAAGACATACACTGGCGAAACCGCTTCTAACCTGGTGGGGGTATCTTTCGTGCATGCAGACATGACCAAGTTTAGTGAAGT
>JASJGP010000198.1:0-6436 GCA_033791485.1 Desulfobacterales bacterium
GAGAGTTTTAAAAAAGTAGCCTTTGAAAAATTATCATTTTTCAAAGGTCTATAAATGTAAAAGGGGGTTGATTATGCCGGTTTTTCTTTGGGCAGGAAAGAATAAAAAAGGTGACATTCAGAAAGGTGAGATGGAAGCTTCAACAGAAGGAGCTGTACTTGCCAACCTGAAAAGAATGAAAATTGAGCCGACGAAAATCAAAAAGAAACCCAAAGACCTTTTTGAAAATGTTGCCTTTCTTCAGCCAAAAGTCAAAACCAGCGATATAATACTTTTTGCAAGGCAATTTTCTACGATGATCGATGCCGGACTTCCCATTATACAATGCCTTGACATTCTTTATTCCCAGCAGGAGAATGCAACTTTTAAAAAGATGCTTAGAAGTATAAAAGATGATGTAGAAAGCGGCTCAACCCTTGCTGAAGCGCTTAAAAAATTTCCTAACGAGTTTGACGATCTTTTCGTAAACATGATTGCAGCAGGTGAAGCCGGAGGTATCCTTGATACTATTTTAAGAAGACTTTCCGCATACATGGAAAAAACCGCCAGGTTAAAATCCAAGGTAAAAGGTGCCATGACCTATCCCATTGTAACTCTCATTATCGCGGGTGCTGTACTGGCTGTCATTTTGGTTTTCGTTATACCTGTATTTGAAGAAATGTTTGCGGATATGGGAGGACAGTTACCTGCTTTTACCCGGATGGTTGTTACAGTAAGTGATTTTACAAAAAAAAATGTAATATATATCGTTGTTGGTTTGATACTTTTTATCTTTGCTTTTAAGAAGTTTCACAGCACTGAAAAAGGCAGAGCATTTATCGATAAAAATATTCTTAGATTACCGGTATTTGGGGATTTAATTCGAAAAGTTGCAGTTTCTAAATTTACTCGCACAATGGGTACGATGCTTTCCAGTGGTGTTGCTATTTTAGAAGCGTTGGAAATTGTTGCAAAGACTGCAGGCAACAAGACTATTGAGCAAGCTGTTTACACTGTCCGGTCCGATATTGCAGAAGGACGTACTATGGCCGACCCTCTTATCGAAAGTGGAGTTTTTCCGTCAATGGTGTGCCAGATGATTGCAGTTGGTGAATCGACTGGCGCACTTGACGCAATGCTGGAAAAGATTGCAGAATTCTATGACGAAGAAGTTGACCAGGCTGTTGAAAATCTTACTGCATTAATAGAACCTTTTATGCTGGTTTTTCTGGGCATAACTATCGGGGGACTTGTTATAGCTATGTATCTTCCGGTATTTAAAATGGCAAGTAATCTGTAAAAAGTATAAAGATAAATTTGGTGAATTCGTAAAAAGTCATTTTTCACCACAGAGAACACAGAGAATATCTTGTTTTATTAATTAGTTGGCTCTGTGAGCTCAGTGATCTCGGTGGTAAATTCAACTTTTTACGAGTTCATCAAATTTACTTGATGTTTAAATCCTAATCGAATTAAAACTTGATTTGGGTTGTCAGTTGTATGACCATCTTCTTTTAAATTCAACCGTAGATTCCATTTAAGCATTTGATGAAAAACTCAATTATAGCACCTGAAAGTGATTTATTATATAAGCTTAAATGGCTTATGTTTGCCCGTGTTCTTTTTACCACGCTTCTTTTAAGTTCAACGATTATCCTTCAACTCAATGAAAAGATTCCTCCGCTGGCCAAGTCTCTTCTGGTTCTTTACGGAATTATTATCGGAATCTTTTTACTCTCAGTTCAATATACGCTGATATTCAAACGGGTTAAACAAGTTATTAAGTTTACCTATATCCAGATTTCTATAGATACTTTTATCGTGACATTGATAATCTTTGTAACCGGAAGTTTCTCTAGTATTTTTTCTTTCCTGTATCTTGTCGTAATTATCTATACAAGTATGCTTCTTTTCAGAAAAGGAAGCATGATTATTGCTGCTCTTTGCTGCCTGCAGTATGGAATTATGATCGATTTGGAATATTACGGTGTTCTGAAACCTTTCATGGTGCAAGAGAGTATGATTACGACAGGTTATGCTTGGAGCCATGTAATTTATAAGATAATGATTATCATGGTAGCATGTTTTGCCGTTGCTTTTTTAAGCAGTTTGCTGGCGGAGCAGGCACGGAAGACAAAAAAAGAGCTGGTAGCCATGGAACAGCACGTGAAGCGGGTTGAAAAGATGGCAGCTGTTGGCGAAATGGGAGCCGGTCTTGCACATGAAATCAAAAATCCTCTTGCCTCTCTGGCAGGTTCAATTCAGCTTCTCAAAAATGATATTAATAGTAATCCTGATCAGGATAAACTGATGCAGATTATTCTTCGTGAGGCAGACCGTTTAAGTACTCTTGTGAGCAATTTCCTTCTGTTTGCGAAGCCACCGGCCAGCCGGCTTAAATCAATAGAGTTAGATAAAGTATTGCTTGAAACAATTGAGTTGTTTGAAAAAGATAATACCTGCACGGGAAGAATCTCAATAAACAAACAGGTTAGCTCCGGCATCCGGATTGAAATGGATCCGGTGCATTTGCGCCAGGTCCTCTGGAATCTTTTAATAAATGCGGCAGAGGCAATTGAAGGTAGTGGCTCTATCGATATCAAACTGTATTCTGACAAGAATAAATATGCATGTATCGAAATATCTGACAATGGTAGTGGAATGTCGGATGAGATAATGAAGTCGATTTTTGATCCTTTTTTTACAACAAAAAAAAGCGGAACAGGTCTCGGGCTTTCCATCGTTCACAGCATACTGGAGTCATACGATAGCAGGCTTGACGTTGAGAGCAGGGAAAACTTCGGAACAACCTTTACCTTAAAATTAGAGCATATCAACATTCCAACTTAGTCTTGACACCTCCCGGTAAATAGGTTAGCAACTTCCATTTATTCTATTTATTATCTTATTCAACCCGTTGAAACAATAAGTATTTATATATTAGAAGGTATAAAATGACTATGGAAAAACAAGGGAGTATCATTGCAAACCGAAGAAAGAAGCTCCAAGACCTGAAGGATAAAAAGGTTGACCTGTTTCCCAATGATTATAGAGTGTTGCATACTGTAAGGGATATTCAAAATGCAATAAAAGATCCACCAGAAGATTCAAAAGATCAAATTACGGAAAATGAACCGATTTTCGTTGTGGCCGGCCGTATGATTGCCATAAACAAGTTTGGGAAAACAACTTTTATCCGTTTCAAAGACCGAACCGGACAGCTCCAGGCATATGTAAGAAAAGATCAAATTGGCGATATTAACTATGACATTTTCAAACAGCTTGATATCGGAGATTTTATTGGTTTAAGCGGAGGAATGTTTAAAACAAAAACAGGTGAATGGACTATACTGGTCAAAAAATTAAAACTTATCAGCAAGGCGACAAGACCACTTCCTGAGAAATTTCACGGCCTGAAAGATCCTGAAAAACGGTATCGACAACGTTACCTTGATTTAATAGTAAACCCGGATGTGCGGGAAATATTTATAAAACGAAGCAAAATTATCCATCAGATACGCACCTTTTTCCTAAAACGGGATTTTCTTGAAGTGGAAACTCCGATGATGCAGCCCATTCCCGGAGGTGCGGAGGCTGCACCTTTTAAGACACATCATAATGCCCTGGGAATGGATCTTTTTTTGCGTATTGCTCCTGAGCTTTATTTAAAACGTCTGGTTGTCGGAGGGTTTGAAAGGGTTTTTGAGATTAATAGAAATTTTAGAAATGAAGGGGTGTCAACACAGCACAATCCTGAATTTACAATGATTGAATTCTATCAGGCATATGCTACATATGAAGATTTGATGGATTTAACTCAGGAGATGTTTTCTTTCGTGGCCAGGGAAGTGATCGGGTCTGCTGTAATTGAATATCAGGGAAACAGCATAGATTTGGGAGGCAAATGGAAAAGGCTTAACCTCCTGGATTCGCTGGAGCTGATTGGAAAAATAGATTCAAGCCTGCTTAATGACAGGGAAGGTCTTTTAAAGTTTGCCTCTTCAAAAGGAATTAAAATAGAAAAAATTGGGCGTCTCGGTAAGGTTATTACAAAGCTTTTTGATGTTCTGGTGGAGCCAAAGCTAATACAGCCCACTTTTATTACAGGATACCCGGTGGAAGTTTCTCCACTCTCAAGGCGAAATGACAAAGATCCTTCGATAACGGATCGTTTTGAGCTTTTTATTGCAGGGCGTGAAATTGCAAATGGATTTTCTGAACTCAACGATCCGGCTGATCAGAAAGAACGTTTTCTTCAGCAGGTTGCAAGTCTGAATGAGGGAGATGAAGAGGCACATCGTATGGATGATGATTACATAGAAGCCCTGGAGTACGGTATGCCTCCAACAGCAGGTGAGGGAATAGGCATTGACAGGCTTGTCATGCTTCTTACTGATGCAGCTTCCATACGTGAAGTTATTCTTTTTCCCCAAATGAAACCTAGAGAGGGAAAATAAAGGTGGCTGGCATATGTCTTTTGAATATTTTATAGGCAGACGTTATCTCAGGGCGAAGAGAAAACAGGCTTTCATTTCTTTGATTACCATTCTTTCTACAGCAGGAATTGCGGTAGGGGTGATGGCTCTTATTGTGGTAATAGCCGTCATGTCCGGGTTTGAATCTGATCTTAAGTCCCGAATTCTCGGAGGACAGTCGCATATCGTACTAATGCGCCACGGCGGTCCATTTACTGAGTACCGCAAAATTCTTAAAGATGTGAAAAAGATCGATGGAGTAAAATCAGCCACACCTGTAATTTATACCCAGGTCATGCTTCGTGCATCCTCCAGGGTGTCAGGTGCGGTCTTAAGAGGGATAGATCCGGAATCTGCAGGGCGAGTGATCAAAACACTCGATAAAGTTTCTTTCAATAACCCAAAGGCCGGCATGGGTGAAAGTACGGATAATGATGTGCCGGGAATTGTTCTAGGCAAGGAGCTTGCCAACAATCTGGGCGTGAGCAAGGGTGATATAATTTATCTGATATCGCCTCGTGGAATGATTTCTCCCATAGGACATCTTCCTGCCATGAAGCGGTTTAGGCTAACCGGGTTTTTTGAATCCGGAATGTATGATTATGACGGGTCTTTTGCTTACATAAACATCGATCAAGCGCAAAAAATTCTGCGTATGGGTAATTCCGTAACAGGTATCGAAATACGTGTGGATAATATGTACAATGCAAGGGAGATTGCACAAAAGATCGTTTCAAGCCTGGGATTTCCCTTTTGGGCAAGAGACTGGATGCAGATGAATCAAAACCTGTTTACCGCATTAAAGCTGGAAAAAACGGTAATGTTTATTATTTTGACATTAATAGTTCTTGTTGCTGCTTTTAATATTGCGAGTACACTTATCATGATGGTCATGGAAAAGACACGGGATATTGCCATATTAAAAGCCATGGGGGCCACGGATAAAAGCATCAAAAAAATATTTGTGTTTAAAGGAATGGTTATTGGCACTGTTGGTACAATCCTTGGTGTAATTTTCGGGTTTGTACTGTGTACTATTCTAAAGCATTATAAGATTGCAGAACTTACCGGAGATATTTATTATTTTACGACGAAACTTCCAGTAAGGCTTGAGTTTTTTGATGTTCTTATAATTGTATCCGCTGCCCTGGTGATCTGTTTTTTTGCTACTATCTATCCGGCGCGGCAGGCTTCCAAACTTGATCCTGTTGAGGCAATTCGTTATGGCTAGAACTTAAAACATATATTCAGGTTTCGCCCCCCTTATCTATAAGGAAGCCTTAATTTCTGAAGAGTTGATTCGTATCGAAGGAGTGAAACTAGACGATTATATCATTTTCTTCCAGGTGATATGAAAATAATCAATTGGCAGCGTATCCTGATATTTGTGATAAAGTGCATGAGTTGCTAAATTATAAAGTTGTACATCTATCCCAAATATCAGGACACTGCGAAAGGGTGGAGAAGGTGATCAACATATCACCTTACAGAAAATAATATAACCGTCTAGTTTCACACCTGGTTTTATATCTTACGCGCCTTCAGGGCATCACTTTTTGCAAAATAGGGGTGCGAAACTTGAGTATATAGTAAACGCTTACAATACGGAGATTGTGCAGCCTTTTGTTCCGAACGGGCGTGAAGGGGTACAATATTTACCTGTAAAGGCCAGAGGTATTTGCTTTGGAAGATTTAGTATCTATTAGAGGGCTATACAAGAGTTTCAACAGTAGTAAAGCTCGCCTGGATATTCTGAAAGGAGTCGATTTTGATTTAAAGACAGGTGAAACACTTTCTGTTGTGGGCCCATCCGGAATCGGAAAATCTACGTTTCTCCACATACTCGGTACACTTGACAGGCCTGACAATGGAAAAATATTGTACCGGGGGGATGATGTTTTTCTTTTTAAAAAAGAAAAGCTTGCAAAATTTAGAAATGAATTTATAGGGTTTGTTTTCCAGTTTCATCATCTTCTTCCTGA
>JASJGP010000199.1:0-8620 GCA_033791485.1 Desulfobacterales bacterium
TGCATCCTAATTTTTAGGAAGCAATGAAACAGATACAGGGTGTGCTGATAAATAAAAAAGCCGGACTGCCTTTTACCAAGGCAACCCGGCTATCTTTATAAGACCCGTGGCTTTCCGTCTCCCGATTACTCGGGGTTTGGCTTTTTCACAGGAAGACCAATTTTAATATAATCAAAAATGTATATGCAAATAACATGCACAGGAAGAGGATGTGTAAATATAGATTGAATATTCAAGTGGTTGAAGAGAATAACTTATAATCTGGTCTGTGTAATTATCACATATAAATCACAAATATTATGTAATCCATTTCACATTATTACCAATTATGCATAGTTTTATAAAAAAGACAAAACGGTTTGAGAGTATATAATACATGAATGTCAGGGATGAAATTGTCGCGATTGTTGATGAAAAGAATAATATTATAGACTCTCTTCCCCGATCTGTGATGCGTTCACAAAATCTTCCTCACAGGGCATGTTACATACTGGTTTTCAATTCACACAATAAAATCTTCGTGCAAAAACGAACGCAAAGCAAAGATGTATATCCGGGTTATTATGACATCGCCACAGGGGGCGTTGTTCTTGCGGGTGAAACATATGAAGAATCAGCCAAAAGAGAACTGGCTGAAGAAATAGGAGCAAAAAATATTCCCCTTTTGAAAAGATTCGATTTTTTCCATCAGGATAGTCAGTGCCTGGTCTGGGGGCGAGTTTTCAGCTGTATATATGACGGTAAAATTGTACTTCAGAAAGAGGAAGTAGAAAGTGGTGACTATTACACCATAGAAGAAATAATGAAATTAAAAGATATAAAATCTTTTACACCGGATGGCCTATATGTACTTTCCCGTTATCTGGATGAACACGTCCAAAATCCCGTCTTGACAATAAAACCACTTTAAGCTATCTTAATTCTACTCGCCTGTATGCTAATGAAAATTGTCGTTGGTTTTTATACTCCACTACATATAGAGATTCAACCGGTTATAGTAAAGAATCTTAAATTTCCCCTTACTTTGATCTCAAAAAGGGATTTCTTTTAACCCGGCTTAAATGAAAGGAGGCAAAAATGAAACGACAGATCATTAACTACGAAACACTGCTCAAAGTAACCAAAGCCATGTCCCTGTCAAGGGACCATGAAAAGGTCATCCAGATAACGGTCGAATCCGTCCGAGATACGTTGGACATCAAAGGCTGTGCTCTCTTTCTGATAAATCACAAGAACAATCAACTTGAGGTTGCGGCATCCTGCGGGCTCAGTGAGGAATATCTGAACAAGGGACCGGTCAGCTCGCTAAACTCCATTTCCAAATCCCTGACCGAAGGACCGGTTGCCATCTATGATGTCACTGACGACCCAAGAATCCAGTATGCAGAAGCCGCAAAAAGCGAGGGAATCGCGTCCATTCTATCGGTACCGATTTATGTCCGGGGCAAGATAATCGGCTCCATGCGAGTTTACACCTCTGAAAACTGGGAATTTACGCTGGAAGACGTCAATTTTGTTCAGGCACTGGGCCAGATCGCGGGGATACTAATCGACTTGAGCAGGCTTATTCAGGGACAGCAGGAGCACATCGACGTCCTTACTACCATGAAAGAAACCAGGGACATGTAAGAAGGCATCGCGAAAACAGGTCCAATCCACAACTCGATTTTACCAGATGCTTCAACATCTTTGGAAAATCTTCAGGACGTCTAAATGAATATCATGTTTGCCCGACTGTTATGCGTACCTCGCTACAGTATTTAAAGGTAGCAATTTGGTGCTGCTCTCCTTTTTTGCCCTATGGCAATGAGGGTAAACTCACCCTGCCTCTGATCCCTTCGCCAAGCTATTGTTTCTGATCATTTTGTTGTTTGATATTTTGCGATTTGGTTATGCTTTTCTTTATGAATACATAAAAACCGAAAGGAGTAGATAAATGGATATTTTTAAAGCTATTAAGGAAAGGCGGAGTTGCCGCAACTTCTTGCAGGAATCGATTAGTGAAGAAGTCATTGAAAAAATCCTGGAAGCAGCGACCTGGGCTCCCTCGCCTTTGAATACTCAGCCTTGGGAATTTGTCGTAGTGACCAACAAGGAGATGAAGGAGAGGATCTTTTCCGAGGCCGATAGGTGCCGGAAATGGGCTATCGAAAAAAGCGGGTGGAAGTGGCTTGAGAAGTATCAGTTGAACTTTTTGAAAACAGCCCCGGTAATTGTTGCTGTGGTAGGCGATCCCAAAAAGACGGGACTGGATATGTTCCAGGAAGAAGGCGGAGTTGGGTATCAGCACGCCTGCGCAGCGGCCATTCAGAACATGCATCTCGCGGCATACGCTCTTGGCCTTGGCTCCCTCTGGTTTACTATGTTTGATAAAAAGCCCATGAGAGAGATCCTCGGTGCTGTTCCGGAAAAAACGCCTCTGGGGTTGGTTTGCATCGGCAAGACGGATGGGGAGCCTCCCCGAGCACCCAGAAAGGATGTTAAGGATAAGACGACTTTTATCCGTTGATTCTATGCAACATAAGGGATGTCCTTCCTATTTAATATTTTATCAAACAAATAAAATTATGGTGTAAAAGCTTGGAATGTGGATAAAAGCATAGATTCCCGCTCCCTGCCTTTGCAGGAGCGGGCTTTGCGGAAATTATAAAAACAGACAACAGTAGGCTTTTAACAAGTTCATCATTTCTGATGGTTGAAAATTTATTTGCAGGTGAAGCGCCATTTGCAAAACATATCGTCAGGATGTGGATCAGGGGGTGCAAACAGACATTCAACCTGTATCCGGTGGTCGATGGCTTTGGCAAAACTTTCGAACTCACCTTTATGCATATCCTTACATACAAACTCATCCAGTCCCCGTCGCAGGCGCGCTTCCTGGGTCGGACAGGAAGGCACGTTAATGATGACCTCGTTTTCTTTTTCGTCAATATCGTACCCCACCAGGATACACCACGGAAAATACCGGAGTGCCCGGACAAATCCCTTTAAGCCTTTTTCGTCAATGTGAAATCTTTTTAAAAGATCTTCAGCCGCCATGGCGGGAACACGTTTCCAGACCTGTTCATTAATTCGTTCCGCGGTGGGCTGATCGAATCGTTCCGCCACATAGATAAACCAGAAGGCATCCATTACCCTGTAATGCCGGAGAAGAAACTCGATATAAGACCGCAGCTGTTGCTCATCCATTTTTTCAAATATTTCAAGATTCACCATATTCCCTCCTCTTTAATAGTAGTCTTGGAAAATAGGTTCATTACCATATCGAATCATCTTGCCTATTGACTTCAAGCTCCTCCTGATTTACTTATAAAAAGAATTTTATCAGGAAGTTATTACAACCCATATTGAGAATATGAGTGAGTTTCGTGACGCGCTTCAGATTTGAAGTTTCCAAGATTGATCGCTTCGTAAAAAGTCATAAAATACCCCTTTTCGTCATTCCGCCGAAAGCCGGGATCCAGTCATTTCAATAGCTTCTGGACTCCGGCTTTCGCCGGAGTGACGGAATTGGGACTTTTTACGAATTCATCAAGATTAGATAAATGCAATATAAGCTATTTTAACAATATAAATCAAGAATAGATGCGCCGAGTGGGCTCATCATATTATCGCCAGATGTATAGAACCAAAAGTATATTTACAGATTGTGGACAAAGGCAATAATTTAAAGCTGGAGAAAAAGATGAAAGATGAAAAAAAGAAGATTTCTCCTTCCTGTGCATCCTGTGCAGTGGAGATTCCCCAAAGAATCTGTTTTTCAGATAAAGGCAAAGGCCATAAAGGGTGTCCCACATTGACACAAAAAAATGTTTTAGCAGAGGCCAATAAAGAGTATGAAGCCGAAGAAATCAATAACTTTGCTTATAAGGCGTCTTTGCAGGAAGCAGAATGCTATGCCAACCGGGATCAGCAGCCCTATATTATGCAGCCGACCAAAACACGGATCGTTGAAACCTGTGAATTTGCATTGAAAATGGAGTACAAACGCATCGGCCTTGCCTTTTGCATAGGATTAACAATGGAAGCAAAAATTGTTGAAGAAATTCTTACAGGGTATGGGTTTGAAGTGGTCTCCATGTGCTGTAAAGCCGGCAACAGCTCAAAAGATATCCTTGGTATTTCAGATGATGAAAAGATATACAAAGGAACGGACGAGGCTATGTGCAACCCCATATTCCAGGCAAAGGCCCTGACCCATGAACAGGTTGATTTTAATATCCTGCTGGGATTGTGTGTGGGACATGATTCCCTGTTTTTACAATTTACGGATATTCCCACCACAGTGCTGGCTGTAAAAGATCGCGTCACAGGTCATAATCCTCTGGCAGCTATTTATCAGTCGAAATCCTATTACAAGAAAATCAGGCACCCGGATAATAAATCTTAACCTGTGCTATAGCAGGGTTCGCCGTCTTTCACCACACCCCAATGACCAATCTTTTCGGCGCCAACAAAAATCATCAATTTAATGGTCGATATTGCAAAACAACTTTCAACCAAGCAGGCATCGTCCATACTTTGTCGATATGATGTTGATAACCGTCTATAATTCCTTGACATTGTAATAATAATACTGTATTTATAACTATCTAGCTGGATAGGGTAAAGACTGAAGGCTGTTAGAAAAAAGCGAATTTTGAAGCCATGTTTGGTGCAAAAATCATATTCCGCCAAAATACGGCAACCTTGTTCTTCTTCCCCCTTCAGCCTTTAGTCTAAACAGCTTCGGGCTAACTACGTGAGTAGTTACCTATATTTAATATAATCATAAAGTTTAGATGATCATGGGATTTAATAATGAACAGACACATGGAAGATGATCTGCCAAAGGGCTCATTTTATGGCCTTGTTATAGATAAAATATTGGTAGATGCATTTAAACCAAAATTTGGAGATGAAAAAGACTTTGCGGTGTTTTCTTTATTGGTGAAGCAAAGGGATGCCGCTAACAAGTTGATGAGTTATATTGTGCAAAAAAACTTCGATTTATTAGACGTCGAAGTTGCACCGGATCCAAAGCCGGATCCAAAGCCGGATCCAAATATAGATGGGCAATATATACTTTTTATAGAAATGAACAGAAACAAAGATATGTTTGCAACCATGGACAAATTGCTTTTACATATCGATCATCTGGTATCTATAAAACAATGGTACTTTAAAGCTTCTGCTTATAAAGAATATATGGATTGGAACAGAGACAATTTTGTTAAAGTAGTTTGCCAAACACCGGATGAGTACTCAAACAAAGGGCCTATATCCGAAAGACACGATGAAGTCGGCAATTTACCCCAAAATTCGAAAGATGCTGATATAGATCGTAGCCTTTTAGAAGAAGTTATTGAAAGGCAGGTGGCCAAATTCAACCAATCGTATATCAAATCATTAAAAGAGCAAATTAAAACAATCAAAGAAATTAAATTACAGCTGTCTCGACATATCGAAGACTTAAAGATTGATAGGGATCACCTTTACAAACAGTTGGAGTTGTCTCATGACCGTGAGAAAATAGCTCTGATACGTGAACAGCAGGATTTTAAAAGAATACGGTCTCTGAAAAATCAACTCGCTCTCCTGGCAGCACCGGGCTCAAGGGAAATGGAGATTGTCATCCCGGATAAAACCGCATATGACAACGATGCAAAACCTGTTATTGGTAAAGTTCCCACTGAAGCGGAAGTTAAAGATCAGGATGAACACAAGGAAGCATCAGAAGAGGACCAGCACCCCGATGAAGCACCGGCCTTAAATGAATCATCTGATTTGGATATTGTATTTGATCTTCATGACGAAATTTATCATGAAGAATCGTCCGGTTTTGTCAAGGAAATGCACAGTGACAATCCTGCTGTGGATGAAAGCATAGAAAAGCCAGCGGAACAACCTGACCATGGCTTTTATAACTGCTGAAAGAGAAAAGCCTGAAAAAGAAAAACCTGGAAAAGAAAAAAATGATAAGCCCGATAACGAAAAGGCAAATCAGGTAGATGAAGAAGTGCGTGAACCTGAAACTCCAGCGGAACTGCAAGATCTCAAGCCTATTGCATCGGATGATTCAACCGCAGCTGCCCGATTGGACGATATTGTTGTACAGAACCTTTTAGAAGAATCTACTGCCAAAGTCGATGATAAACCTTACCTTGCAGATGATCCTGTTCCAAAATACATGGTTCTTGGCCAGGATGCCTTAGAAAATGCAGATTATGACATTGCCATTGAATATTTTTTGAAAGTTGTTGATATATTACCCACTGCCGGAACGGTTGTTTTGAACCTGGCCCATTTGTATTTTCTTAAGAAAGAATATGAGACTGCAAGAAAGTATGCTGCTCAGGCGCTGGAATTAGGTGAAGACTCTGCAACTTTGGTTTTAGATAAAATTAATGCGGCGCTTGCACCGGATGCCGGCCTGTCATTTATCGAAAAAAGCGGAGAAGAAATCGCTAAAGATCTGATAGCCCGGGGAACAGGTTATAACGAAGGAACTGAAGATTTAGAAGATACAATATTTATTGAACTGGCTGCTTTAAACGAAGCAGCCGATTCAACGGAGAATACAACACCAGGTTCTGTAGACGGTGCCGTTCTTAAAGATGATAATGAAATAATTGACCAAATAAAAGCGGATGCCAGGAAGTACATGACTCTCGGGGTTAAAGCCGCCGAACAGAAAGATTATAACAAGGCTGTCGAACATTTCACCAAGGCTGTTGAAATTCTTCCCGATAACCCGGCCGGTTTTTTTAATTTAGCTGTTTTAAACTACAGGCTCAAGGAGTATGAAACTGCATACATGTGTGCTGAAAAGGCGATTGAATTAGGCTCGCTTTCTGCTACCAAAATTCTGGAAAAGATAAAACCGGTTATGGTTGCTCCTTTGAAATCTCCTGCAGAGTTTGAACCCGCTGCTGAGGTTGAAAAAACCAAAACTCCTCTGGTTGCTAAAAAAAATGAAAGCGAGACCTTTTTTATCGAGTCTGCAGCTGCTACTCTTGACGAATTTTTGGAAGCAGAAAAACAAAATCAATCAGATGTAACCGTTGATGCATCCCTTAAAGAAAAAGATGCTGTTGTTAACGATAGCTTTAGACTGGGGGTAGCAGCTTTGGAAAAGAAAGAATTTCACAAGGCGATCTGGCATTTCAATGAAGTAGTTGAGCTGTTACCGAATGGAATCCCAAGTTATATCCACCTGGCAACAATACACTACTCTTTGGGTGAATACCCGCAGGCTCGTAAATATGCTGAAAAAGCGTTTGATTTAGGGGATTATACGTTAAAACCGATTTTGGAAAAGATCGATGCTAAATTGGCTGAAGAATCAGCACCCTCTCCTTCTACAAAGTCTATGGGACTTAAGGAACGAGAAAAACCTGCCGAAGCTATTGAAGACACCGAAGAGGAACCTGAAGTGCCGGAATCTCACGCTGATGCAGAACCTGATAAAAAAGCGGTGGAAGATGAGTCTGAACCGGAAACTATAGTGGAAATGCCGGATGTCGAGTCTATTGAACCGGTTGCTTTGGCCGAAGCAGCCGATTCAAGAGATAATAAAACACCCGCATCTATAGAAAAGGCTGTTTCAAAAGACGATGATGCCAGGAAATACATGACCCTCGGGGTTGAAGCCACCGAGCAGAAAGATTATCACAAGGCTGTTGAACATTTCAGCAAGGCTGTTGAAATTCTTCCCGATAACGCGGCCGGTTTTTGTAATCTGGCTATTTTGCAGTACCAACTTGAGGATTATAAGACGGCCCGCAAACATGCTGAAAAGAGCTTAAATCTGGGCTTACATTCCGCTCAATCTATACTGAAAAAAATTAAATCAAAAATTGTGACTGGTTCAATAGCATCACCTGCTGAGAAAGAAGGAAAAACGCCGGCAGAAGAAGCCCCGATTGAAACCGGCAAGGCTAAGCCGGACCATATAATCGGAGCCCAGTCGGAACTACCGTACGAAAAACCGAAGGAAGCTATCGCACATGGTAAAACCAGCTTGAAGCAGGCTCAGGATTTAGTAGAACCAGCAGTCACAACACAACCACCTGCCGGAGATGAGTTTGCATCTGAAACACCTCTTCAAGCTACATCGCCGCAAACAGAAAACCCACAAGTTCCGCGCGAATACGGTTCTGTCGACGAGTATTTTAAAGCTGGTCTGGCTGCATCGGAAAAGAATGATTTCAATATTGCGCTGGAATATTTCAACAAAGTTGCTATGGCTTTGCCAGAAGCACCATCAAGTTTTCTCAATATGGCGGATTTGCATTATCGAATGAAAAATTATAAAACTGCTCAAAAACATGCTGAAAGAGCACTTGAACTGGGAGCGCAATCAGCCCACCGTATACTTAGTAAAATTGAAGATTCACTCGAGGCAGAAAGAAGACCTGAGCCCGTAAAATGATTCAGTAGAAATGGTTTTTGAGGAGGTACTATGAGCCTATTGAAAGGGTCTCAATATACCTATGAGCTATCAGCTGTTAGCTATGAGCTATAAACTCTGAGTTCTCTCAATCCAGACGATAATTCGGAGCCTCTTTTGTAATAATCACGTCATGAACATGGCTTTCACGCATCCCTGCCGCACTTATCTTGATAAACCGGGCTTTTT
>JASJGP010000200.1:0-6146 GCA_033791485.1 Desulfobacterales bacterium
AAACAACTACTTTGTTTATGAATCCAAATCAAGAAAAAATTTCAATTGAAACCCTGATTGATAAAATTTCTCAAAGAAAGCAGGCAATTGAATGCACAGGGCTGGAAGAATCAGCAAAAGCCTATTTAATTTCACGGGTATACCAAAAACACAAGGGACTCATTTTTCTGCTGGCCCCTTCTCAAAAATATGCAGAAAGGCTTTTGGAAGATTTGAGGTTTTTTGCAGGAAATGATGAATCCGGACTGCTTTATTTTCCTCCTTATAATATTTTGCCGTTTAAGTTTCTTTCTTATCATAGCGAAACAGCAGCCAAACGAATACGGACACTTTATCAATTGATTGAAGGAGAGTTGCCGTCCATAGTTGTTACAACTGTTGAAGCGCTGTTACAGAAAATTATTCCCCGAAAAGAAATCACCGACTTTGCTGAGCTGGTAATGGTGGATGAAGAGATCGAGCGGGATGATTTGATCGAAAAGATGATTTTCGGCGGATATGAGCAAACCGCCATTGTTGAGGAACCGGGCGACTTTTCAATAAGAGGCGGGATTATGGATATTTTTTCTCCTATGCATCCTGATCCGCTGAGAATTGAATTTTTTGGAGACACGGTTGATTCCATAAGATCTTTTTCCGCTGCAAGCCAGCGAAAAATAAAAAATCTTAGAGAAGCAGTTATACTTCCTGCAAGGGAAGCTGTTTTAATTAAAGAGCGTATTCCTCTGATAATAAGCCGGATAAGGCAGCGGGCATCCCAGCTCGATATCCCTGTAACCAGTGTCAGAAAGATTATCAGTCGTATTAAGAATGAAGGTTTATTTCCTGGAGTTGAGAGCCTGATTCCGATGATTTATTCTTCGCTTGATTCTGTGTTTGATTATCTGCCTGATAATACCCTTTTTATTCAGACAGAACCTGAAGAGTTGGAGAAAGCTGCAGTTGAACTGCAAACACAGATATTTAAAAATTTTACTCTGGCGCGCAGTGAAGACCGTCTGTGTGTAGAGCCTGAAAGCTTATATTTAAAGTGGGAGGATCTAACCGGTACGCTTTTAAAGAAAAAACCTGTAACCCTCAGAATGCTCCCCATTTTACGGGAACAAAAAGATAAAAAGCAAAGGCCTCTGCAATATAAGCTTTCAACGCATGATAATTCAGATCTAAGTCTGGCGCTAAAAACTCATGTGGAAAAAGAAAGACTTCTTTTGCCCCTTGCCCAATGGATCAATGATAATAAACAATCCGGATTAAACACGCTTATTGTTTGTCATTCCGCCCCGCAGGCCGACAGACTGATATCGCTTCTCGCGCCTTATAATATTAAGCCGGAAAAAATTGACCGGTTTTCCGATATTACACAGGGTAAGGGTTTTGAATTCATCTGCCTGGGCCGGATTTCATCAGGATTTGTCTGGCCTGATGAATCACTTGCTGTGATAACGGAAAATGAAATATTTGGCGTAAAACGTCACAAAAGATTGAAACAAAAGAAAAGTGTTCATGCAAAACTCATTGCATTCGAAGATTTGAAGAAAAAAGATCTTGTTGTACATGTTGAGCATGGAATAGGCCGGTATGAAGGTCTTATTAAATTAAAAATAAACGGATCGACCAACGATTTTCTCCTTATTATATATAAAGATTCAGATAAACTTTATCTTCCTGTGGATCGCATGAATATGGTTCAAAAGTACATGGGAGTGGATGGTATTGAGCCGGTTCTTGACAAAATGGGCGGGAAATCATGGGCGCGGGTAAAAGATAGTGTAAAACGGACAGCAGAAAAGATAGCAGGAGAGCTTCTTAAACTTTACGCTGCGCGCAAAATTGAAAAAGGATTTGCTTTTGAGGCTATTGAGAGTTCTCTTAGTGATTTTGAGGCGGGTTTTTCTTATGAAGAAACCCAGGACCAGCTTAATGCCATAGATGATGTGCTTTCCGATATGGAAAAGACAACTCCGATGGACCGCCTCATATGCGGCGATGTAGGATATGGCAAGACAGAAGTAGCCCTTCGAGCATCATTTATGGCGGTATTTAACGGAAAGCAGGTTGCCGTGCTGGTTCCGACTACGGTGCTTGCACAGCAGCATTTTGAAACATTTTCTTTACGGTTTGAAAGATACCCTGTTAATGTTGCGTGTTTGAGCAGATTTCGTTCCTTAAAAGAGCAGCGTTCAATCATCAGCGACTTAAAGGCCGGAAAGATAGATATTGTTATAGGTACTCACAGACTCTTTTCTAAAGATGTCATGTTTAAGGATCTTGGCCTTTTAGTGCTTGATGAAGAGCAGCGTTTCGGAGTTAAGCACAAAGAGAAACTTAAAAAGATAAGACATAATGTAGATGTTCTGGCCCTGACCGCGACTCCGATACCAAGGACACTTCACCTGTCTCTTATGGGAATACGCGACATAAGCGTAATTTCAACACCGCCTGAGTACCGCAGGGCTATAATTACATATATTTCTGAAATCGATGATGCAATCATTTCCGAAGCTGTAAGAAAGGAACTGGGAAGGGGAGGGCAGATTTATTTTGTTCATAACAACATTCACAGCATCTGGAAAATTGCAGGCAAATTAAAAAAACTGATACCGGAAGTCCGACTGGATGTTGCACATGGTCGCATGGATGAAAATGAACTAGAGCGGGTTATGCTTATGTTTATGAATAAAGAAATTGACATGCTCGTTTGCACAACAATTATAGAGTCGGGCCTTGATATCCCTTCAGCCAATACGATTATAGTTAACCGGGCGGACAGGTTTGGGCTGGCCCAGATATACCAGTTGCGCGGTCGTGTGGGACGAGCCGATGAACAGGCTTATGCATACCTTTTTATTCCTGATGAAACCACATTGGGAAAGGATGCCATAAAACGTCTTAAGGTGCTGATGGAACACAGCGACCTGGGTGCCGGTTTTCAAATAGCCATGAGTGATTTGAAGATCAGGGGAGGAGGGACTATTCTGGGGGCTTCCCAGTCCGGCCACATTGCCGCAGTAGGATATGAAATGTATTTAAAGCTCATGGAAAACGCAGTATCCGAATTGAAGGGCAAACCTGTCATAGAATCCCTGGAACCGGAGATTAATATTATAATATCTGCTTATATACCTGAGTCTTATATAACTGATATTGATCAGAGACTTTCAGCTTACCGCCGTCTGACCAAAATGACTGAGTTAAGTGAAATTGCGGATTTCAAGACTGAGGTTATTGACCGTTTTGGCGCTTTGCCGCGGGAAGCGGCCAATCTTCTTTTAAAAATCATGCTGAAAGTATTATCAGTAAAAGCCGGAGTAAAGCGGCTTGACCTGACAGGGGGAAAGCTGGTTCTCCACTTTTCAGCAGTGCATCAAGAAAATCCACCGGGTATCGTTGATGTTGTTGTTTCAAATAAAAAGCTTTATGAACTTTCGCCGGACTATATTTTTAAAGCCAGGCTTTCTAACAGCAGCTTTAACGGTCTTGTGGCTCAAGTCAGAAAAATCTTGAAAGAAATTGCACAGCGTGTTAACAATTAAAAGTTTTGTAGTAAGAAGGAGATTATCAATTAAGAATGAAATACATACAGAAAATAATTGCGCCGGCAGCTTTGTTATTAACTGTTTGTTTTTTAACATCATGTACGAAACCGGAATCTAAAGATCAGGATGAATACTTGATTCGGATTGGAGAAAGAGTTGTAACAGTGCTTGATTTCAATAAGGCTTTTGAAATCGCCGAAGCAGCTTTTCCGCATAACGCCTTGCAGGACTCATCTGCATTAAAAGAAGCTAAAAAAAGGCTTTTAAACCAGATGACTGAAGAGATGGTTCTACTTGAACGAGCAAAAGAATTGGGTGTTTCTATTTTGGAATCAGAGGTTGATAAAAATATAGCAGCAATAAAAAGCGATTACCCTGAGGACGTATTTGAAGAGATACTACTTGAATATGCTGTTTCCTATGAATCCTGGAAAAAAGGGTTAAAAACGCGAATGCTGATAGAAAAACTGATACAAAAAGAACTATCAGCCCAGATAGTTATTACCGCTGATGATATTTCAAGGTATTATGAAGAGAATTATAAAGCGTCAAATTTTAAGCCGGATTTGGAAAGCAGGGCGAAGGATTTGAACGAAAAAATAGTAAAACATTTACGCAGAAAAAAGATAGAAGAAATCTATAAATCGTGGATAGAAAAAATACATAAAAGATTCTATATTGAAATTAATGAAAAGCAGTGGGAAAAAATTCTTTCTTCTTAAAATTCAGAAGCATATCGTGATTGGCTCAAAAGCACTCAAGCATCTGGTGTTTTTTGCAGGATGTATGTTTTTAATCATTTGCTGTTGTATTTCAGATATTAAAAAGGCCTGGGGGGCTGAAGTCGTTGATCGGATTGTAGCGACAGTAAATGATGAAATTGTCCTGCTTTACGATTTAAATCAGACGATTAAACCCTATGTCGATCGCATTAAGGCATCCAAATACTCATATGAAAAGGAGCGGCAAATGCTTTTTAAATTACGTGAGGATGCTTTGAACATGCTTATTGAGAAGAAACTCTCAGAGCAGGAAATAAAACGGGACAAAATATCTGTGAGCCGGCAGGAAATAGACAATGCAATTGAGAGGATGAAAAAAGCAAAGTCTATCACAGACGAAGAGTTAAGGGAAGAACTAAGCAGACAGGGACTAACTATAGAAGAGTATCGTAAACAAATTAAAGAACAGATTCTCAGGGAAAAGCTGATAAGCCGTGAAGTAAAATCGAAGATTGTAATTACATCGGAAGATATAAAGACGTATTACGAAAATCACAAAGATGTATATTCCGGGAAAAAGAAATATCACCTGAGAAATATTATTATGAAAGTTGCCGCAGATGCAGATGAAGCAGAAAAACTTATGATCTTCAAAAAAATAGAAGCTGTTTTAAGTCAACTGAAACAGGGAGAACCTTTTGGTAAATTGGCAAGAATTTACTCTGAGTCACCACTATCTACTGAAGGAGGGGATTTAGGCATGTTTGACCTTAAAGATCTTTCGCCCCAGTTGCAAGAGGCAGTAAAAGTGCTTAAGGAAGGTGAATATACTCCTGTGCTTGATACGGACCAGGGATATCAAATTCTTTATGTTCAGGGAATACAAAAATCTCCCGGAAAAACCCTTGAGGAAGCAACCCCTGAGATTTCGCAGATACTGTACAAAGAAGCTGTTAACAGGGAGTATGACTCATGGTTTAAGGAGCTCAAAAGCCGGTCTCATATTAAAGTTATAAGATACATTAGCGATATGGCAACAGACAAGAAATCACTTTCATTTGGGCGCTACCTTCAGGATATACGGCTTTCGAAGGGCATCAGCCTTGAAACCGTAGCAGAGGAGACCCGGATCAGGATAGATAATCTTCTTCTTGTTGAGGGGGAAAATCATGAGAAACTGCCTGATGAGGTTTTTGTAAAAGGGTTTTTACGTGCTTTTGCAAAAGCAATCGGTGCGGATGGGGACGAAGCAGTCCGACGTTACCAAATGCGACTTAAGGTCGTTCAAAAGCTTGCAAAGTCGGAAGCCGATTTAAAGATGCCTGCTGGAAAGTTCTGGCGACGTTTATTATTTTGTATCGGAGCATTATTATGTCTTATTTTTCTTTCTATTTTTGCTTTATCTGTTTTAAAAACAAGATCTTCATCAACCGAACTGTTGAAAACTAATATAGAGCAACTGACAGATAATGAAAAAGAGGGGAAAGCTACTTTTGAGCCTCAATACGATACGGAACCCGCAATCGTTCAGCTTAATAATAAGTCGGAAAAGTTAATTCTAAAAATAACAGCAATTGAAGAAACCTGGATGAAGATTATAATTGATGGCCAAAAACCCAATGAATATTATATAAAACCGGGCGATCAGGTAGAGCTGGAAGCAACTTTGAGTTATAATCTTTTTATAGGAAATGCAGGTGGAATTCGATTGCTGCTAAATAGCGAACCTATAGAGGTACCAGGAAAGAGCGGCGGCAACCTGACGCTGGTTAAAGCCGAGGGCAGCCAGTTTGTCATCCAGTGTTAACTGCTTCACCGCGTGTAATGCCAATGCTTCAATGCCTACACGACGTGGACGAACCAGCGCTAAACTGCCGATATCCACGGC
>JASJGP010000201.1:0-2967 GCA_033791485.1 Desulfobacterales bacterium
CCTTTATAAGCAAAACGCTTGCCTTTAATTTGCAAAGGATATGGAATACGCCCGTAACGCGCACGAAGATTAATTTTGGAAGCATATACACCAACTTCGACAGACTGTGTATTTCCGTCTAAAACCATTTTCCCCAGAGCATTTCCACTAACTTTGTTTATTAGTGAAAGTTCTTTCAAAAAAGGTTTGTTTTCTACAAGGCGCTCAAGGATCGGCGGGAGTTGGGCCAAATCAGCCTGAATTACTGTTTCCACATAAAACGGAATGTTTTTTTCAAATCCCAATTCCAACATCCCCTTGGTTCCAAACGAATTTCCCAAACGTGCTTTAATATTTTCTCCTACCAGAATACCATTGGAAACGGTCACGTTGCCATCGACATCTTCCAGGTCAAGGAGTGCTGCAGGAACAAAAATATTTCCATCACGCAGCCTCCCCATAATAAAAACATTTTTCATATTTCCCAGGTCCGCCTGAGATTTTCCAAAGGACTTAAACGTTATTTGGGGGACATTGCCACCCTTTACTATGTCAAAGATATCTTTTGTGATACCACTATTTCCTGCCAGGGCAAGGGCGACTTTGCGCGTAGAGCCGACATCTACTTTTTTGGCGTTTATATCGAGACTTGTCTGTTTCACCATCCGGTCTAATAAAAATTGCCCGGATGCTTTGAGCTTCGGGTAATCAAGAACAAAGTTGGAAAGAGAGACTTTTGTCTTTTCTTCATCCATATCTAATTTACAGATAAGGTTTTTCACTTTTATGACAATATTTTCATTTTCCTGAAGCAATGTCAGGTGGGATGTATGGCTTCGCACCTTTGCGTGCAGTGCATGGTGTTTGTCTGATTTAAAATCAAGATTCAGGTTGATACCGGCATTTGAAACCTTCAAAACAGTATCGGGAAAAAAGTAATCAGTCAAAATTTTAGGATTAAAAAGTGTTAAACCAACCTGCCCTTTGCTTGTAAATAGATGTGTGTTAATCAACCCCTTAATAGAGATATTTTTCCACAGGTTTGATTTACAGGCAAGGTCAATTGTGAGTCTGGTTAAAAGGAGTCTTGTATTTGCATTAATATTTATAAATTTAAATGAAAAATCATTTTCATCATACAGGTTCAACCTGCCGTCTTTCACCTCAATAAGAAAGCTGGACTTATTTAATGCAGGATATGCCAGGACATTGGTCAGCATTTCCCTTGCAAACGAAGGGGAGATAGCAACCTTTTTTTCCTTTTGTCTAAACGGAAGCTTTATATTAAAATTCGGGGTTATAAGCTGTAACTTGGAAATCTTTACATCACCTGTAAATAAAGAGAAAATTGCAGGATAAACTTTCAAATTTGCAAGCGTTCCTGTTACATTTCCAGGAAGGGATAAACTTACCTGATAAATTACAGCATGGGGGCGTGGAAAATAAAGAAGATCGACCTTTTCATAGTGTAGGTCACCTCCTGTTTGTTCGGAAAAATGTATAAGAATTTTTTCTTTCGCCGATTCCAGGTTGATAAGCATCGGTGAAACAAGAATGAAGATAAGAAAGGCAATCAGAAGGACTCCGATGCCTCTTGCTGCCAGGAGAAATATTTTTTTGGTTTTGTTCATCGTAATTTTATTTAATCGCCTGAAGTCGTACTCAAAGGCTTTTTATTATCTGTTGTATGGATGAAAAACTGCGGATCCAGGGTGATAATTTGCGGAACTGCTGCGGCAATTTTTTCATGGCTGACGATGCTTCTTTTCTGCTATGATATACACCATAAAGCAAAGGGTACCAGTCTTTTTTGCGGTAGAGAGTTTTATAATATGCAACCTGATTAAACAACTTGTATTTCTTTACAAAGTCATAAATAGATTTTTCATTCTGCAGTCCGATAAGCTGTATTGTATAATGTGACGGATTTTGGGCTAGTAGCCAGCTTTCACGATGGATTCCTTTAACCTTTTTTGATTTCTCTGAAACAGTTTTTTCTTGTTTTTTCTTTTTCCCAGTCTGGGCCTTTGATTTTAAAGATACAGCAGGGTCGGTTTTGCTCAATTTATTCTCTGGTTTGTCAAGGGACTGTATGCCTTTTTCAGAGCCTTTGTAATCTGAAGAAGCGACAGGAGCAGCAGAAACAGGAAGAGCAGACGGCTTTTTAGCATTTGGTCTCATGCTGCTTGAAACCTGGGTTTTTGGTTCGAGAATATCTGTAGTTGGAATATTTGAATTTTTCTCTTTGAAGAAAAAAAGAAATATAACCAGGCTGAGTACTACAATAAAACCTGCGATTATGAGAAAGGATTTTTTAAAACGGGGAAGCCGGGTGGATCGGAAAGTGGACTTTTCCCCTGAAAGTCTGTTTAAAAGAAGCGTGTGCGCTTTTTCATTAATGCGACCGGGAAGACCGCCTGCAGCTTTATGTATAGACTTTATGTCAGCGGATTTAAAAGGATTTTTCCCAGTGTACCCCGCAATCTTGAGTCTGTGGAAAAGGTAATCGTGCGTTTCCGTTTCGCTGAATAGGGACATATGCACCTTATTTAAAACCGTTTCTCTGGCAAAAGGCGCAGAAAGGGAGGCCATAGTTGCATTGATACTCGGTTCGCTAAAGAGAATCAGACGCTTTAGTTTACGGCTGCCTCCTGGAGCAAGAGCGTCCTTTAAAAGATACTGCAATTCAACTCCAGTCAGTTCATGAGCATCGTCAAACATAACAATCGGAAGCTCATCATCTGGCAGTATAAAAGCCTGGTGCTCATTGAGGTTATCAAGAGACGGCGAACTGCCGGAGGTTGTTGTAGACTGCGCACGGATTCTGCATGTGTGCCAGTTTCCTTTAGCAGAAATAAGAAACTGGTTGAGCATCGTGGTTTTACCGCTGCCTTTTTCCCCGATAACAAGAATTAGGAAGTCACGGCCCTGAATCAGGTGCCTTAAAACGTTCAGTCTTTGAACAAAGGGCGGAAAGGCATAAAAAAA
>JASJGP010000202.1:0-5125 GCA_033791485.1 Desulfobacterales bacterium
CCCCACCTTGGCGAATTTAACCATGATATATCACTTCCTGAGCTCATAGAGGGAGTTGGAACAATGTCTGCTTTGTGTATCGCAGGAAAGTATCAAAAAGGGAAAAACTTGATGGGGTTGAAAAAAGATTAGAAATGAGCAACAATACTCATATTGTCTTGCAGTAATTATGCGAGGCCTTTGCAGATAAGCGTAGACTTCGAAACGACACTTTTCGAAAGTCTCGATTCATTTATAAATTTAAAACGAAAGGATAGAAAACATGGCAAAAAAAAAGCAAGCAGCAGGCAAGAAGGCACCGACAAAAGCAAAAAAAGCTCCGGCAAAGACGATGAAAAAAACGCCAGAGCCAAAAAAGACGACAACGCGATCGAAAAAAACATTTTCAGTTGCCGAGTTCAGCGAAAAGACCTATTTGACTCAAAAAGGCGTAAATGAGTGGGTGAAACAGGGCAAGCTCAAAGGCGAGAAAGATGAAAATGGCAACTGGCTGGTTGACGCTGCCAGCCTTCAGCTTCCGTTTATGAAAAGGTTAATTCGCTGATATATTAAAAGAGCGGTCATTGAGCGAAGCGCTCCCCAATGAAGGTCTCAAGAGAAAATAGAATGAAAATTAACTGGACTACAATATATAAAGCATTTCCGGTAAACAAAGAGATGATCTGGCTCAACAATTGCGGCACCACACCTGCAGGAAAGCATATAGTAAAGGCTCTTTCCCGATTTATTGAAGGCTATGCTCAAAAGGGGGTTTTAACTGAGGTCGCCGTTTACCCGGAGGTTCAGAATAATATAAAAAAAATTCTTGGCAATCTTTTAAATTGCTCCCCTGATGAGCTGTCCCTCATACACAACACAGCGGAAGGTATGAATTTTATCTCCCATGGACTGAATCTTTCCATAGGAGATGAAGTAATTCTGCTGGAAAACGAATACCCCAGCAATGTTTACCCCTGGAGGCACCTTAAGGAAAAAGGTGTAAAGCTCATCATTACCCCCATGAAAAGCTCCCCTGAAGCCTTTTTGAAAGCCCTTGAAAGATTGATTACTAAAAAAACCCGTGTGGTCTCCCTGTCGGCTGTACACTGGTGTACCGGCATGCCTTTCCCCTTAAACCAGGTTGGGAAACTGTGCATAGAAAATGGTATCGATTTTGTTGTCGACGGTGCCCAGGGTGTAGGAATGCAGCCCATTGATACAAAAAAAGACAACATTTCCTACATGGCTTTTTCTGCATGGAAATGGTTATTGGGACCTTTGGGTATGGGTATTCTCTTTGTTGCAAAAGAAAAACTTACAGAGCTTAAACCGGTATTTATCGGAACGGATTCCGTGGTAAGGGCCGATGAATATCTTCCTTATAAATCGGAACTCAAACCATCGGCTGATCGATTCACTTTTTCTACTGCTAATTTCAACGACTGGGTATATTTAGAGGCGTCACTTAAATTTTTGCATGATATCGGGTTTGTTTCTGTACGTGAAAGAATATTCGAACTAAGCGCCCGCTTAAGAAAGGGGCTGACTAAAATCGGCTTCAATGTTTTTTCAAACCAGTTTCCGGATTACCAAACAGGAATTGTTGTCTGTGAAAAGCCTGGAGTCAACCCGGATGTCATTATGACCCATCTGAAAAGAAATAGGATTGTGGCCGCCAAGCGTCTGGGAAGAGTCAGATTTTCTCCCCATGTGTATAATTCCACGGAACAGATAGATGAAGTCATTCGTGTGCTTGAGCAAGTTTGAAAAAATCTATTTAAGGCAAAAATGGAGGTTCGAAAATGAAAGCATCTTTTACTCTTATACCGGCTGAGTCCCGGCGGTTAATCGCAAAGGCGGTTGTTGAAATGGAAGAAATTAAAATCGCCCAAAAAAAAGCTTAGATTGTTATAAATGGCGGGACGACCAATGGATACATCGCCCAGGAATTAGCCGGAGCGGATGTCAAACCGGAGGAATTCACGGCAGGTACAGTTACTCACCGACTCATGTGTGTGACCGATCTGCCGCCAAAGAGAAAACTACCCTTTCCGATCATTCTTTATAAGGGTCAGCGAGTTGATAAAACGATCCCTGAAGTTTTCCAGGATTTTCATGTTGAAACAGTTCTGATCAAAGGGGCAAACTGCATCGACTCACAGGGCAACGTCGGCGTTATTTCCGCTGGCTTTGACGGAGGAACAGTCGGGGCTACCATTGGTACGGTGGTCTCCCAGGGCTTGAAATATATCGTAGCCGTAGGATTGGAAAAACTTGTTCCGTCTGTCGATAAGGCTGCATCTGTAGCCGGTGCCAAGTCCCTGGATTATTCAATGGGCGCTGATTACGGCATATTCAAACTTCCCAACGCTGTGGTGGTAACTGAGATTGAGGCCCTTAAGATATTGACCGGTGTGGAAGCAACCCACGTGGGCTCAGGTGGCATTGGTGATGCAGCCGGTTCTGTTAGCCTGATTATTGAGGGTGAAGAAAGTAACGTAAAAAATGCCATTGGAATTGTCGAATCGGTAAAAGGGGAACCTTTATTGCCTGGATTTAAGGGAACGTGTGAGACCTGTCCTTATTCCTGCATATTTGCCGGGAAAAAGGTGAAAGATCTTCCATCATGGCTAACCGATTAAGGGTTCGCTCAAACTCGAACTGATCTGACCAAACAGTGAGACCTTTGTAAAAGGCCTCTTGGATAGATATGAGATTTATCATTTTCTTAACTGTATTTTTAAGCTTATACGGCGGTCTTCATCTCTACGGGTTTCTATCGGTGAAACGGGCGCTGGTCCCGGGGCCGAAGGTAAGCGCGGCTGTGATTCTGTTCATGGTCCTCATGATTTTTACCCCGATTATTATTCGCATCCTGGAAAGAAACGATCTGGTAACCCCGGCCCGTTTTTTCGCATATATCGGGTATATATGGATGGGCCTTCTATTCTTATTTTTCTCCTTCGCAGTGGCCTTTGATGCTTATCGCCTTATATTTGAAGCAATACAGAGGGTATTCAACGCGGATTTTTCGCGTTTTTGCTTATCCAAAGCGCAATGTTTTTTTATTCCGCTTTTTCTCTCTGTGGGAATAACGATATTCGGTTTTTTCGAAGCCCTCAATATAAAGTCGGAACGAGTTATTATCAAAACCGACAAGATTACACAGGAGATAGGTCGTCTCAAAATAGTTCAGATATCGGATGTTCATCTCGGTCTCATCGTCGGAGAGCATAGGTTGAGAATAATTATAGATCGGATCAAGGCTGAAAAACCGGACGTCCTTGTATCCACCGGTGATCTTGTTGACGGGCAGATGAATAACCTGTCCGGACTTGCCGGGATGATTCGTGGAATTCCCACCAAATATGGAAAATATGCCGTCACGGGCAACCACGAGTTTTACGCCGGCCTGCAAGATGCCTTGAAAATAACCACAGATGCAGGTTTCAGGGTTCTTCGCGGAGAAGGGCTGAACATACCCGGAGTGATTAACATAGCAGGGGTAGATGACTCTGCCGGAAAACGATATGGCCTGGAACCAAATGTTTCTGACAAGGCTCTGCTGTCGAAACTTCCCCGGGAAAACTTCACTTTGTTTCTGAAACACCGCCCATGGTTAAATGAGGCCAAAGTCAAACTTTTTGACCTGCAACTGTCAGGGCATACTCACAAAGGCCAGATTTTTCCTTTCAGCCTGATTGTGAAGCTGTTCTATCCATATTTCAGTGGACTTGTCAGCCTTGGTAATAATTCCTACATTTACGTAAGTAGAGGAACCGGTACATGGGGCCCTCCTGTGCGTTTTCTAGCTCCACCCGAGGTAACTGTTATCGAACTGGTTCACGAAAGCAAAACAAATCATCAAACAAGCAAATTGCAAAATTCTTAAATCGAGATGTAAATGACATCGACCCAAAACCCAATCCCCCTGCGAATAGATAGGGTAAAGAAAAACCCCATGTACCTGTTCCTGGCGGTACTGACCATAGGATCAACTGTTGGCTTGCAGACCTGGACCACCTTGTTTAACAATTTTGCAGTCGAGGTTGTTAGCCTGGACGGTGACAGCATTGGCATCATTCAGTCGATCAGAGAAATTCCCGGCTTTTTGGCCTTGCTGGTCGTATTTGCCATACTCTTTATCAAAGAACACCGGCTTTCAGTTTTGTCCATCCTTTTTTTGGGTGTTGGCCTGGCCGCCACCGGCCTGTTTCCTTCCTTTGCAGGATTAACTCTGACTACTCTGGTAACGAGTTTCGGCTTTCATTATTACGAAACTACCAACATGTCCCTAACGCTTCAGTATTTCAACGAAAACGAATCTCCGTGGGTGTTTGGCAAGCTTCGCAGCCTGGCCGCAGCATCGAGCATCGCCATCGGGCTGATTATTTTTCTCCTGGCATACATTCTTACTTTTGCCCAGCTTTATCTCGTCATTGGCGGACTCATTGTTGCCGGAGCCGTGTGGGGATTTACCCAGAATCCGGCCGACAGCAACATCATACCCCAGCGGAAAAAATTGATTTTTCGCAGAAAATACTTGCTGTTTTATTTTCTCTATTTCATGGCCGGGGCCAGGCGACAGATATTTATTGTCTTTTCCGTTTTGCTGATGGTTCAAAAATTCAATTATTCTGTGCAGGAAGTCACCCTTTTGTTTGTTATCAATAATACCATCAATTATTTTCTAAGCCCTTTGATCGGCAAAGGCATTATCCGTTTCGGTGAGCGCAAAATATTGTCAATGGAGTACCTGAGCCTGATTTTCATCTTTCTGGCCTACGCCTTTACCGACTCCAAAATAATTGTGGGCGTGTTATACATTCTGGACCACATCTTTTTTAACTTTTCTATCGCCATCCGAACCTACTTCCAAAAGGTGGGCGATCCCCGGGATATTGCTCCGACCATGGCAGTGGGATTTACCATCAATCATATTGCAGCCGTTTTTTTGCCTGCCCTCGGCGGCCTATTGTGGGTGATGGATTATCGTATCCCTTTTATCGGCGGTGCTGCCATGGCTTTGATTTCACTTATGGCCGTGCAAAAAATTCGAACCTGAATCTCTAATCAAGGGTAACCGTCTATACTGCAAATAATACCTTTAAATTTGTCTCAAAACATAGGAATCTAACTGCCGCTA
>JASJGP010000203.1:0-2617 GCA_033791485.1 Desulfobacterales bacterium
GAAGATTATTAAAGAAGAAAACATCGATATGCCCAAATTCCAAGATATGTCCCGGACCTGTAAAATAAATGGCGTAGCTCTTGAAATTCTCTATCCCCAAAGGGATTTTCTTGATAAAAGAAAAAAAGAAAAGTGGCGCGATACTAATAATAATTCCCTGGTAGTAAAGGCTGATTTCGGAAAATACTCTTTCCTTTTACCTGGGGATATAATGAAGAACGCGGAAAGCGAGCTTGTTTCCATTGCCGGGGAAACCCTGGTCTGTACCGTACTGATTGCGCCGCACCATGGCAGCAAATCTTCAAGTTCCTGTTTGTTCCTTGATAAAGTTAACCCTGAGTATATTATAATATCATCCGGCTGGAAAAACAGGTTTCATTTTCCTCACCCATCTGTTTTAAAAAGATATGCCGGACTGGATTGTAAAATATTTCGCACAGATATTAATGGCGCAATTACCATGGCAACCGGCGGACACTCACTGGAAATTATGCCGTATATAACAGGAAGTAAATGAGGGTTTGGCTGATATAATATTTATTTGCAGCTCTGGTCAGCCTTGGAAAATTATAGTGTATTTTTCGAAGTTCGTTAATCTTGACTTCCTTTTTTTAACGGTTTAAATTACAGACAAAATGATCTGCAAACAAAAAGTGGAGTTGAAAAATGAAAAGAGTCGCTATTATACGTTGTGAAAAAAACATGGATAGATGTCCTTTAACCAACTGTTTTAAATGTTTAACGGAAAAGAAAGAAGGGTTTGCAATTTACGAAGATTGTGCACCGGCGGGTGTATTTACCTGCCGATGTCCAGGCGATAATGTGGTTGATTTATCAAAAATTTTAAAGGCCAAAGGGGCTGAGGCCATTCATTTTTGTACCTGTACGTTTGCTGAAAAAACAGGTCAAGGCTGGGTTTTAGAAAATGGCGGATTTTGTGAAAATATTGATGAAATCATTGATAAGGTAAATAAAGAGACCGGGATTCCATGTGTCAAAGGCACTGCCCATCTTCCAGAGGACTACAACATCAAGTCTTGGGATTAAGATGATGGCGTTGTAAAAAGCCCCACCTACTGCGTTGCATCGGATTTTCAGACACTTGGCGTACGACATGTATTGCCTTTCTCCTTAGTCATGGGTGAGGTTTTACAAGTTTATCAAAGCTGTCCTCAGAGAATTCTAAGAGCCGGAAATCGGAGAAAATATATGGAATGCAATAAAGAACAGAATCTTATATCATGTAATTGCAGCTATGAACCATGTTCGCGTAAGGGAATCTGTTGTGAATGCATAAGTTATCATTTGGAAATGAGGGAACTTCCTGCCTGTTGTTTTCCCGACGATGCGGAGCGGTCCTATGACCGGTCTTTCGAACATTTTGCCCGTTTGGTCAAAGAAAAAAGGGTGTAAAATAACTTGAAAATAAAAATTATCACAACCGGTGGGACAATTGACAAGATTTACTTTGATGATAAGAGTGAATTCCAGGTAGGTGATCCTCAAATTACCGAAGTGCTTAAGGATGCTAACATTACACTCGACTACGAGGTAATTTCTTTAATGCGAAAGGACAGTCTAGATATGACGGATGAGGATCGTGAGCTGATTCATAAAAAAATCAGCTCAGATCCGCATAAACATTTTATCGTAACCCACGGCACTGATACTATGATCTTGACCGCAAAAGCCCTTTGTAATATACCCGCCAAAGTCATTGTGCTCACAGGGGCGATGCAACCTGCAAAGTTCAGGATGACTGACGCTGTGTTTAACATTGCGTGTGCAATTACCGCTGTTCAACTGCTGCCTGATGGTGTTTATATTGCAATGAATGGCAGGATCTTCAACCCTGAAAAAGCAAGGAAAAATATTAAGCTGAACCGGTTTGAAGTTGTTTGAAAACATGGAAGGTTGCGGGAGAACCAAAGATTTCTTGATGTACATAAAAATACCTGTTATTTGCACTAAATGAGACGTTTTCTATTGTAATCAAATGCACTAAATCGCCTAACCAATTAAATTTAAACAAAATTATCATGGTTTATAGTTTGGAACGATTTTTGCTATGGTTATCATTCAAATATTCAGGCAAATATTCGGGTTAAAAAAATGAATGACCCTGAAATACAATTAAAGAAACAGCACAAATTTCATGATTATCTTTACTGGAACCTGGTTGCCTTGGTACCCATCATTACGGCCTGCATGGCAATGTTCAAGGTCTCGATTGCGCTGCTTGGTTTTTATATTGCTCTATTAGCCTTTATGATTATTATCATATATCGATTTTTTTGCACCCACTGCCCACATTATACTAATAGTGAAAAGGTTGTTAAATGCATATTTTTTTGGGGGATCGCAAAATATTTTAAGGCCAGGCCAGGTCCTTTAAACCTGTTTGAAAAGGGAATATCGTTAATTGCACCTTTAATTTTAATATTTTTTCCTATTTACTGGATGAGGTTATATCCTGATTTGCTGGTGATCTATTTATTGTCTTTGGCAGTATTTGGAATGACAATTCGAAGAAATGAATGCAAAAGATGCATCTATTTTGAATGCCCTGCGAATTCTGTAACTGAAGGTAGTCATAACCAATCATTATAAGGTTAAT